>NZ_JBHVST010000078.1:0-53947 GCF_042885015.1 Streptomyces sp. NPDC058086
GTGAAGGGGGTCCCTCCCTGTTCGAGCGAAGCCGAGAACTTGGGGGCGCGTGCATGGCGTCGCGGGGCAGACGGGAATGTGACGACAGGACCTAGCCCACGACCCGCCCGTTCAGCACCACCCGGCGCGGAGCCGCCAGCACCCGTACGTCCGCGCGCGGATCCCCCTCGTACACCACGAGGTCGGCGGGCGCGCCCTCGTCCAGCCCCGGCCGCCCGAGCCACCGCCGGGCGCCCCAGGCCGTCGCGGACAGCGCCTCGACCGGCGGGATGCCCGCGGTGACGAGTTCGGCGACCTCGCCGGCCACCAGACCGTGGGCCAGCGAACCACCCGCGTCGGTGCCGACGTAGACCGGGACTCCGGCGTCGTAGGCGGCGCGCACGGTGTCGTAGCGGCGTTCGTGCAGTGCCCGCATGTGCGCCGACCAGCGCGGGAACTTCGTCTCTCCCCCGGCGGCGAGCTGCGGGAAGGTGGCGATGTTGACGAGCGTGGGGACGATCGCGACCCCGCGGGAGGCGAAGAGGGGGATCGTCTCCTCGGTCAGACCGGTCGCGTGCTCGACGCAGTCGATGCCCGCCTCGACCAGATCCCTGAGCGAGTCCTCCGCGAAGCAGTGCGCGGTCACCCGTGCGCCGAGGCGGTGCGCCTCGGCGATCGCCGCCGCAGCGGCCTCGCGCGGCCAGCAGGCGCTGAGGTCGCCCGTCTCGCGGTCGATCCAGTCGCCGACCAGTTTCACCCAGCCGTCGCCGCGCCGGGCCTCCTGGGCGACGTACGCCACCAGGTCGTCCGGCTCGATCTCGTGCGCGTAGTTGCGGATGTAGCGGCGGGTGCGGGCGATGTGCCGGCCCGCTCGGATGATCTTCGGTAGGTCGGCGCGGTCGTCGATCCACCGGGTGTCGGAGGGCGAGCCCGCGTCCCGGATGAGGAGGGTGCCGGCCTCGCGGTCGGTGAGCGCCTGCTTCTCGGAGACGTCGTCGGGGACGGGCCCGTGCGCGTCGAGGCCGACATGGCAGTGCGCGTCGACGAGACCGGGGAGGGCCCAGCCCTCGACGGTACGGATGTCACGGGCGCCGGGGCGCTCGTACGAGATCCGGCCGCCGACGACCCACAGCTCGTCCCGCACGTCGTCGGCGCCGACGAGCACCCTGCCTTTCACATGCAGCACCGCTTGATCGCTCATGGGGAGAACCTTAGTTCTGCCGCTGCGGGTGGTTCGTGGCCGGTCGCGCCCACGCGGCGGAGCCGCACAGGGTCACAGCCCCGCGCCCCTACGGGGCGCTGTCCTCCTCCACGTCCGCCATCGCCGGGTCCAGCAGCCGGGACAGGAAGTGGCGGGTGCGCTCGTGGCTCGGGTTGCCGATGACCTGCGCGGGGACGCCGTCCTCGACGATCACGCCGCCGTCCATGAAGACGACCCGGTCGGCGACCTCGCGCGCGAAACT
The DNA here is from genome assembly GCF_042885015.1 of Streptomyces sp. NPDC058086. Classification (NCBI taxonomy): domain Bacteria; kingdom Bacillati; phylum Actinomycetota; class Actinomycetes; order Kitasatosporales; family Streptomycetaceae; genus Streptomyces; species Streptomyces sp. NPDC058086. The sequence continues at coordinate 1,443 of NZ_JBHVST010000078.1, forward strand.
CATCTCGTGGGTGACGACCATCATCGTCATGCCCTCGTGGGCGAGCCTGCGCATGACGGCGAGTACGTCGCCGACGAGCTCCGGGTCGAGCGCCGAGGTCGGCTCGTCGAAGAGCATCACCTCGGGGCCCATGGCGAGCGCGCGGGCGATCGCGACACGCTGCTGCTGGCCGCCGGAGAGGGAGGAGGGGTAGGCGTCGGCCTTCTCGGACAGGCCCACCCGCGCCAGGTTCTCGGCGGCGACCTTGGCCGCCTCCTCCTTGTCCCGCTTCAGCACCCGGCGCTGCGGGAGCGTGAGGTTCTCGGTCACCGACAGGTGCGGGAAGAGGTTGAACTGCTGGAAGACCATGCCGATCCGGCGGCGTACGGCGTCGATGTCGACGTCGGGGTGCGTGACCTCGCTACCGCCGACGAAGACCTGGCCCTTGGTGGGTTCCTCCAGGAGGTTCACGCAGCGGAGCAGGGTGGACTTGCCGGAGCCGGAGGGTCCGATGACGCAGACGACCTCCCCCTGTCCGATCTCCAGGTCGATACCGCGCAGGACGTCGTTGTCGCCGAAGGACTTGTGCAGGTCCCGGACGTCGATCTCCGGAGTGCCGGTGCTGGTGCTGGTGCTGCTGGTGCTGGTCACTTGGTGGCCTCCCCGGCCTTGGCCTCCAGGCGGCGTACGACGAATCCGAGCGGCACGGTGACGAGCAGGTAGCACAGGCCCGCGACCAGGATCGGTGTGGAGTTGGCGGTCTGGCTCGCCAGGTCGCGCCCGAACTTGGTGAGTTCGCGCTCCTCCAGGGTGACCCCGAGGAACAGCACCAGAGAGGAGTCCTTGAAGAGGAGGACGAGCTCGTTGGTGAGCGGCGGGATCACGACGCGGAACGCCTGCGGGATGATGATCGAGACCATGGCCCGGGCGTGCGAGAAGCCCAGCGAACGGGCCGCCTCCATCTGCCCCTTGGGCACCGCCTGGATGCCCGCGCGGATCGTCTCGGCCATGTACGCGGCCGAGACCAGGCCGAGCGCGAGCGCCACCTTGCCGTAGGTGCCGCCGGGGATCTCCGTGCCCGGGAACGCGAGCGGTACGGCGACGCCCACGAAGACGAAGATCAGCAGGGCGGGCAGGCCCCGGAAGATCTCGATGTAGATGCCGGCGACCCAGCGGTAGGGGCCCACCGAGGACAGGCGCATCAGGGCGATGACCAGGCCGAGCACGAGACCGACGACGAAGCCGGACATCGTGTAGAGCACGGTGTTCTTCAGCGCCAGCGTGATGACGTCCGGGAACATCTGCTTGACCAGGTCCCACTGCGCGAACTGGTTCTTCAGACGTCCCCAGTCCGCCGTGACCGCGAACGCGATCACGGCGGCGACGAAGACGACGTACTGCGCGCCGCGCGACAGGGCGCGCTTCTGGCGCCGGGTCAGGCCGGACCTGCGGGGCTGGAGTCGTGCGTCGGCATCGCTCATGAGGCGGACGGGGAGGCGGTGGCCGCGGACGCGGGGTACGGGCCGATCCACTTCTCGTAGAGCTTCTTGTACGTGCCGTCGGCCTTGGCCTGCTTGATCGCCTTGTTGATCTCGGCGAGGAGCTTGGTGTTGCCCTTCTTGACCGTGAAGCCGTACTGCTCACCGGTGTTGAGGTTGTCGACCACCTTGAAGGCGTCGGCGTTCGCCTTGTCCTTCAGCCAGCCCTGGACGACCGGGTAGTCGATGATGACGGCCTGGACCTGGCCGGTGCGCAGGCCGTTGAGGACCGCGTCGGAGGACTCGAAGGAGACCGGGTCGTAGCCGTGCTTGCGCACGTAGTCCTCGCCCGTCGTCTGCGCCTGGGCGCCGAGCTTCTTGCCCTTGGCCTTCACGTCGGCGAGGGAGTCGACGCCGCTCTTCTTGTCGACCAGGACGGCCTGGGTGGCGTCGAAGTACGGGTCGGAGAAGTCGACGTTCTTCTTGCGCTCCGGCGTGATCGTCATGCCTGCCGCGGCGAGGTCGCACTGGCTGGAGTTGAGGAACGCGCCCGTCTTGAAGTTCTCGAAGGGCGTGTCGACGATTTCCTGCTTCACGCCGAGGTTCCCCGCGACCAGGTCGATCAGCGCGACGTCGAAGCCCTGCACCTTGCCGTTGATCTCCGACTGGAACGGCGGGTACGGGAGGTGGGTGCAGGTCGTGACCTGGCCCGCCTTGACCAGGGGAACGCCCTTGGCACTGCTCTGGCCCCCTCCGCCGCCCGAGGAACAGCCGGCCACGAGCAGCAGCCCGGCCGTGGCGGTGGTGGCGGCCAGAATGCGCGTCCGGCGTCCGAGGACCGAGTTCACGGAGACCTCCTGTGAGGGGAATGGAGGATTCCGATTATAAGGAAAGGTTTGACTCACTCAAACCAATCCGATGGCTGCTGCGCCGTTCGGCCTCAGAAGTCATGCCTCGCGGGGCCGTCCGGCCGTACGACCTGAGGGTGTCCGCCCGTACGACCGAGGATCGCCGTGGCGTGACAAGGCCTCCGGATACGCTCGGGGCTGCGCATTGGAACCCGTGAGCGAAGAGAGCACCGTCGTGACCCATCCCTTCCTGGACCTCGCCCCGCTGAGCGCCGCACACTTCGCGGCGATCGAGGACCGCGTGGCGCGGCTGCTCTCCACCGAGCAGGACGTCGTGATCATGCAGGGAGAGGCGCTGTTGCCCCTGGAGGGTGCCATTCGCGCCACGGCCGGGCCCGGCACCACCGCGCTCAACGTGATCACCGGGCCCTACGGGCAGACCTTCGGGGACTGGCTGCGGGACTGCGGGGCGACGGTGATCGATCTCGCGGTGCCGTTCCACACGGCGGTCACGGCCGCGCAGGTGCGTGACGCCTTTGCCGAGCATCCGGCGATCGACTTCGTCTCGCTGGTGCACGCGGAGGCGGCGACGGGCAACACGAACCCCGTCGCGGAGATCGGCGAGGTGGTGCGTGCGCACGGCGCGCTGTTCTACCTGGACGCCGTCGCCTCGATCGGCGCGGAGCCGGTACTGCCGGACGCGTGGGGAGTCGACCTGTGCGTGATCGGGGCGCAGAAGGCGATGGGCGGTCCTGCCGGGGTGTCGGCGGTGTCCGTGAGCGAGCGGGCGTGGGCGCGGATGGCCGCCAATCCCGGGGCGCCGCGTCGGTCCTACCTCTCCCTGCTGGACTGGAAGGAGCGGTGGGTCGACGGCGGGCGCAAGGCGCTGCTGCACGCGCCGGCGCAGCTGGAGATGCTGGCGCTGGAGGCGTGTGTCGAGCGGATCGAGGCGGAGGGGCTCGACGAAGTGATGCGCCGCCACGCCCTGGCGGCGGCGGCCACGCGGGCGGGGGCGGTCGCCCTGGGTGGCGGGCTGGAGCCGTACGTGTACGAGGCGGGGGACGCGGCGCCGGTCGCCACGACGTTGCGGGCGCCGTCCGGGGTCGACGCGGGGGAGTTGGTCGCGAAGGCGTTGGCCGCGGATCCGGTGTTGCCGTTGGTCGCGGGTGGGGGTGCGCTGGCGAAGGAGATGATCCGGGTGAACCACTACGGCCCCGATGCGACGCCGGGGGTCGTGCACTCCTGCCTCGCGGCGTTGGGGGCGGCGATGGCCGAGTCCGACCTCACGGTCGACCTGGAAGCGGCACGCCGCGCGACGACGGAGGCCTGGACCTAGGTCCTGTCGTCAAATTCCCGTCGTCCGCCCGGAGGGCGGGCCCCGCGGGGTCAGGTGCGTGCTCTCGGCGTGCCGGGCGCAGGCCCTCGTACTGGATGTACTTGGGTCTGTGCCCGGTGCGGCGAGAGTGCGTGCATGGCGTCGCGGGGCAGACGGGAATTTGACGACAGGGCCTAGCCCTGAACCTGGGGCTCCGCCCCGGACCCCGGGTGTGTTCTTCGGCTGCGGGTGGGGGGGCTGGTCGCGCAGTCCCCCGCGCCCCTGAAGACTCCCAGCCCGTCCGGCGTTCGAGGACGAGGCCGAACGGAACTGGTTCCATCGTGCGCGAGCGAATCGACGGACTTGTCGGTGCTTAATCGTGCATCAATTGACGAGACGCTCACCATGCTTATTCTTGCATTAACTCGAAGATTAGCTTCCCGTATTCTTCTGCCCGCTTTCCCGGTCTCTAAACGCAAAGATTTCGCGAACATCAACCGACGCAATTCGGGCACGTTTCGTGGTCATTATGTGTCTGTGACGCACTCCACAATGCGTCCACTTCCTCCCCTATTTTCCGGGCAAACTGTCCCTTTACACCACCTGTAGCACCGGGCCTTCACGGGCGCGTGATAACACAACGGCGCGTCGTACGTAACCCCGGCCGACGATGCAATTTAAGATTTCCCTGGGTAAATTCAATCCGCATGACCGCCGCACAAGCAGACCTGCAAGCGGAATTCCTGGAAATGCCGGAGGGCCTTCGGATCGACCGTCCGAAGGTGGCGGACGGAGCCGCGCTCTGGCATATCGCCAAGGCCTCCGGAACCCTCGACCTGAACTCCTCGTACAGCTATCTGCTGTGGTGCCGTGACTTCGCCGGTACGTCGGCGGTGGCGCGCGACGCGGACGGCGTGCCCGTCGGCTTCGTCACCGGGTACGTCCGGCCCGAGTGTCCGGGCACCCTGCTCGTGTGGCAGGTGGCCGTCGACGCCGCCCACCGCGGACGCGGACTGGCCGCGGCCCTGCTCGACGGGCTGACCGCGCGGGTCACGGAGCAGCGGACGATCACCGCCGTCGAGACCACGATCACGCCCGGCAACACCGCCTCCGAGCGCCTGTTCACCTCGTACGCGCGCCGCCACCGCGCGAGCGTCGAGCGCGAAGTGCTGTTCGAGACAGGGCAGTTCCCGGACGGACCGCACGACCCCGAAGTGCTCTACCGGATCGGTCCGCTCCCCAGCTGACCCCGGGCCGTCGGCTCCCAGCCGGCCCTGGACCGACCCCTCGGCCGACCCGGACATCCCCCTGTCTTCCCCTGTCTTCCCCCTGTCTCCCCCTGCCTTCCTCCTGACTTTCCCCTCCCTCCCCCACGCACCGAGGAGCGATTCGCCGTGACCATCATCCAGCCCGACCTGAGCGTCTTCGAGACCCTGGAGTCGGAGGTGCGCAGCTACTGCCGCAGCTGGCCCACCGTCTTCGACCGGGCCCGGGGCAGCCGGATGTTCGACGAGGACGGACACGAGTACCTCGACTTCTTCGCCGGTGCGGGGTCCCTGAACTACGGGCACAACAACCCCGTACTCAAACGGGCCCTCATCGACTACCTGGAGCGCGACGGCGTCACCCACGGCCTCGACATGTCGACGACCGCCAAGCGCGCCTTCCTTGAGGCCTTCCAGAACCTCGTCCTACGGCCGCGCGACCTGCCGTACAAGGTCATGTTCCCGGGGCCGACGGGCACCAACGCCGTCGAGTCCGCGCTGAAGCTGGCGCGGAAGGTGAAGGGGCGCGAGGCGATCGTGTCCTTCACCAACGCCTTCCACGGGATGTCGCTGGGCTCGCTCGCCGTGACCGGGAACGCCTTCAAGCGGGCCGGTGCCGGGATTCCGCTCGTGCACGGGACCCCGATGCCGTTCGACCACTACTTCGACGGCCAGGTGCCGGACTTCCTCTGGTTCGAGCGGCTGCTGGAGGACCAGGGGTCGGGGCTCAACCAGCCCGCCGCGGTCATTGTCGAGACCGTGCAGGGCGAGGGCGGCATCAACGTCGCCCGGCCCGAGTGGCTGCGCGCCCTCGCCGACCTGTGCCGGCGGCGCGACATGCTGCTCATCGTCGACGACATCCAGATGGGCTGCGGGCGGACGGGAGCGTTCTTCTCCTTCGAGGAGGCGGGGATCGTGCCCGACATCGTGACCGTGTCCAAGTCCATCAGCGGGTACGGACTGCCCATGTCGCTGTGCCTGTTCAAGCCCGAGCTGGACATCTGGGAGCCGGGCGAGCACAACGGCACGTTCCGCGGCAACAACCCCGCGTTCGTCACCGCCACCGCGGCCCTGGAGACGTACTGGTCCGACGGGTCCGCCATGGAGAAGCAGACCCGTGCCCGCGGCGAGCAGATCGAGCAGGCGCTGATCTCCCTCACCGAGGAGAACCTCGCCGACGTGAAGGAGTACCGGGGGCGCGGCCTCGTCTGGGGCCTTGAGTTCCACGAGAAGGAGCGTGCGGGGCGCGTCGCGCAGCGCGCCTTCGAACTCGGGCTGCTCATCGAGACCTCCGGCCCGGAGAGCGAGGTCGTGAAACTCCTCCCCGCGCTCACCATCACCCCCGACGAGCTCGACGAGGGCCTGCGCACCCTCGCCCGAGCCGTACACGAAACCGTCTGACAGACGTCCGGCAGACGTCCGCCAGATCCGACAGATCCGACAGATCTGACAGAAAGGCACGGCACCACCGTGATAGTCCGTTCGTTCAAGGACATCGAAGGCACCGACCGGCATGTGAAGGCCGCGACGGGTACCTGGGAGAGCAAGCGCATCGTTCTCGCCAAGGAGAAGGTGGGCTTCTCCCTCCACGAGACGGTCCTGTACGCGGGTACGGAGACGTCGATGTGGTACGCGAACCACATCGAGGCCGTGCTCTGCGTGGCGGGCGAGGCCGAGCTGACCAACGACGAGACCGGTGAGACGCACTGGATCACGCCGGGCACGATGTACCTGCTCGACGGCCACGAGCGCCACACCATGCGCCCCAAGACCGACTTCCGGTGCGTCTGCGTCTTCAATCCGCCCGTCACCGGACGGGAGGACCACGACGAGAACGGCGTCTATCCGCTGCTCACCGAACCCGAGGAGGTCTGAAGCCCCATGACCACGACCACCACGACCACCGCGACCACCTTCACCGATCTCTACCCCAGCCGCGGCGCCGCCGAGGTGTCCGTGCCCCGTCAGGACCCGGTTGTCTGGGGCGCGCCCGGCACTCCCGGGCCGGTCTCCGTGACCGACCTCCAGGCCTACGAGCGTGACGGCTTCCTCGCGATCGAGGAACTGATCGGCGAGGACGACGTCGCCCTCTACCGGGCCGAGTTGGAGCGACTGGTCACCGATCCGGCGATCCGCGCCGACGAGCGCTCGATCATCGAGCCCGCCACGCAGGAGATCCGGTCCGTCTTCGAGGTGCACCGGATCAGCGAGGTCTTCGCCGCGCTCGTACGCGACGAGCGGGTCGTCGGGCGGGCCCGGCAGATCCTCGGCTCGGACGTCTACGTCCACCAGTCGCGGATCAACGTCAAGCCGGGCTTCGGGGCCAGCGGGTTCTACTGGCACTCGGACTTCGAGACCTGGCACGCCGAGGACGGGCTGGCGAACATGCGGACCGTGTCCGTGTCGATCGCGCTGACCGAGAACCACGACACCAACGGCGGCCTCATGATCATGCCGGGGTCGCACAAGACGTTCCTCGGCTGTGCGGGGGCCACCCCGCACGACAACTACAAGAAGTCGCTCCAGATGCAGGACGCGGGCACCCCGTCCGACGAGGCGCTCACCCGCTTCGCCGACCGGCACGGCATCAAGCTCTTCACGGGCCGGGCCGGTTCGGCGACCTGGTTCGACTGCAACTGCATGCACGGCTCCGGGGACAACATCACCCCGTTCCCGCGCAGCAACGTCTTCATCGTGTTCAACAGCGTGGAGAACGCGGCGGTGGAGCCGTTCGCGGCGCCGGTCCGCAGGCCCGAGTTCATCGGTGCCCGTGACTTCACACCCGTGAAGTAGCCGCGGGCATGGCGTAGCCGCGAGCGTGAAGGAGCCCCCGCCGGGGTCAGCCGGACAGGACGTCCAGCAGTCGGTCGACGTCGGCGGGGGTGTTGTACAGGTGGAAGGCCGCGCGCAGGTTGCCCGCCCGGTCGGAGACCTCGACCCCGGCCTCGCTCAGCTCCGGCTGGCTCCGGCCGAGTCCGGGCACGGACACGATCGGCGAGGCGGGGGCGGAGACCGGTGTGTGGCCGAGCCCCTGGAGCCCGGCGCGGAATCGGTCGGCGAGGGCGAGGTCATGGGCGCGTACGTTCGCCACGCCCAGCTCCTCGACGAGCTCCAGCGAGTGCCGGGCGCCCGCGTACGAGAAGAGGCTGGGACTCTCGTCGAACCGCCGGGCCGAGTGGGCGAGTTCCTCCACCGGGCCGTAGCAGCTGTCCCAGGGCGCCTCACCCGCGACCCAGCCGGCGAACACCGGAATGAGCCCGCCGAAGTCCTCCGGAACGACCAGGAAGGCCACGCCCCGAGGGCAGACGAGCCACTTGAAGGCGACCGAGGAGACGAAGTCGTACGCGTCGGCCTCCATCGGCAGCCAGCCGGCGGCCTGGGACACGTCCACGTACGTACGCGCTCCGTGCTCGCGCGCGGCCCGGGCGATGCCCGCCAGATCGGCGATCCGCCCGTCCGCGGACTGCGCGGCGCTGACCGCGACGAGCGCGGTGCCCGGACGCACGGACTCGGCGATCCGCTCCAGCGGTACGGCGCGCAGCTTGAGGTCGCCACGGACGTGGAAAGGGTTCACGACGGAGCTGAAGTCGTCCTCCGCGGTGAGGACTTCGGCGCCCGGCGGCAGCGAGGCGGCGATCAGCCCGCTGTAGACGGCGACCGAGGCCCCGGCCGCCACCCGGCCCGCGGGGACCCCGGCCAGCCGGGCGAAGGCGGCGCGGGCGGCCTCCACGTCGTCGAACATGTCGGACGGCCGTCCTTCGGCGACGGACTCGACGGCGGCGCGCATGGCCTCGACCGTGCGCGCCGGCAGGAGTCCGCAGCTCGCGGTGTTCAGGTAGGTGTTCTTCGGGGCGAACTCGGCTCGTACGAGGCTCTCGAAGGTCTCCATGGGACCACTGTGCGGCCCCGAGCACCTCTCGTCCATTACGGAGTTTTGCGTGGTTCCGGTAAGGACTGCTTATACGTCCGCCCCGACCTGCGCTTTCACCGCCGTGCCGGACGGGCTTACGGCTGCGGTACGGCACATCCGTCCGGGCCACAGGCCTCCGCGTCGGCGGAACCGTCCTGGATCAGCTTCAGCGGCGGGCGCTCGCCCCACGCCTGGGTCAGGGCCTGTGCGAAGACCTCGGCGGGCTGGGCGCCGGAGACGCCGTACTTGCGGTCCAGGACGAAGAACGGCACGCCGTTCGCGCCGAGCTCGGCGGCCTCGCGCTCGTCGGCGCGCACCTCGTCGGCGTACGCCTTCGGGTCGGCCAGCACCTCGCGGGACGCGTCGGCGTCGAGCCCGGCGGCGACGGCCAGCTCGACGAGCCGCTCGTCGTCGTTGAAGACGGTCCGCTCCTCGGCGAAGTTCGCCTTGTACAGCAGGCCGATCAGCTCGTCCTGGCGGCCCCGCTCCTTGGCGAAGTGGAGGAGACGGTGCATGTCGAAGGTGTTGCCGTGGTCGCGGTCCCGGGTGCGGTAGTCCAGGCCCTCGGCGGCGGCCTGCGTGCCCAGGTTCTCCTCGCCGGCCCGCGCCTGCGCCTCGCTCATGCCGTACTTCTTGGTCAGCATCTTGATCACGGGCTGGATGTCGTCCTTGGCGCGACCGGGGTCCAGCTCGAAGGAGCGGTGCACGACCTCGACCTCGTCACGGTGCGGGAAGGCGTCGAGCGCCTTCTCGAAACGGGCCTTTCCGACGTAACACCAGGGACAAGCGATATCCGACCAGATCTCGACGCGCATGTCTTCGGCTCTCTCCAGGTCGTACGAATACGGGCCCCTCCGGGGGCAGGAGTATGTGAACGTTCAAGCGGCCGATTTCATTCCCCGGTGACGGCGTAGCGCAGGAAGAGGTGGTGATCGCCTTCGGCGGGCGGGTTCTCCGGGTCCGGGACCCAGCCCTGGCGGGCGTAGAAGGCCTGGGCGCGGGCGCTGTCGACGTGCACGTCGAGGGTGGCCGTGTGCTTGCCGTCGGCCCGCCACTGTTCGAGGCAGGCCGTGTGCAGTGCGGTGCCGATGCCTTCGCGCCAGTGGTCGGGGGCCACGTGGAACTGGAAGAGCGTCACGGTGTCGGCGGGGGCGCCCTCCGCGGTACGGAAGGAGGCGATGCCCACGAGGTGTCCGTCGCGCACCGCGCACAGGACGTGGCCGTCGGGGCGCTCGATGGCACCGCGCCAGCGTGCGAGCCAGTCGAAGCCGTCTTCCGGCAGGCCGTCCGGGTAGTAGGTCGCACGGGCGCGGACGTGGAGGTCGGCGATGGTGGCGGCCTCGCTGGGCAGCGCGGTTCTGATGACGAGGGGGGCTGCGGTGTGGGGTGTGCTGATCATGCAGCCGAAGACGTGGTGGAGGGGGGCCACGGTTCCCGCTGCGCGGCCGACCCCCCACCCGCGGTCAGCTGCCGTCTCTCAGGTCCTGGGGCCAGTTCGGGCGGAACTCGATGCCGTCGTACGTCACCACGCACCCCTCCCCCATCGGCGACTGCGTCATGAAACCGACGAGCGCGGCGGACGTCTCCTTCTCGTCGCCCAGGGTGAAGAGCCGGATGAAGGTCCAGCGCTTGCCGTCACGGGAGGCGTGGAAGGCGAAGGCCCGCCCCGTGCGGCTGATCCGCAGCCAGACGGAACTGCCGTCCACGGTGAAGGAGTTGGCGTCGTCGGAGTGCCCCCGGGTGACCACCGTGCAGACGGTGGGTACGTCAGGGGAGTTCTCCAGGCAGAGCTTCGCCCAGGCCCGCTCCCCCACATGGACGTAGAGGACCCCCGCGTCGAAGGCCGCGCCGAAGCCGACCGTGACGCGGGCGATCAGCTGGAAGTCCCCCTCCGGCGCCCCGAGGAGGCGGGGCGCGTCGGAGGCGGGGTCCAGTGCCTCGTCGGTGGGCGGCACGAAACGGTCCTGGCGGGGGCCGGCCCAGCCGGTGAGTATCCCGTCCTCGTGCGACCAGTGCCCATCAGGCCCATAGGTACGGAGAGGGAAGGGAAGTTCGGGAAGTTCGACGTCCATTCACCAATCCTCTCAGGCCAAGTACCGTGCCCCCGAAGGGGCGCGAGGAACTGCGCGACCAGCCACAACGGCCCCGCAGCCCGCGAACAACCACAACCCCAACGGCGCCACCCGCGGAGCGCTACCGCTCCAGTTGACCGTCGTACCGTCGCGGCAACCCCAGCGGGTTGTCGTCCCGCAGCTCCACCGGCAGCAGCGCCTCCGGCGCGTTCTGGTACGCCACCGGCCGCAGCCAGCGTTCGATCGCCGTACCGCCGACCGACGTCGAGGTCGAGGTCGTCGCCGGGTAGGGACCGCCGTGGTGCTGGGCGGGGGCCACGGCGACACCGGTGGGCCAGCCGTTGACCAGCACGCGCCCGGCGAGCGGGGTCAGCTCGGCGAGGATCTCCGCGCCGCGGCCTTCGCCCGCCGCCTCCTCCGTAGACAGCTGCACGGTCGCGGTGAGGTTGCCGGGAAGGCGGGAGAGGACCGCGCTGGCCTCGGACTCGTCCTCGTAACGGGCGACGACCGTGAGCGGGCCGAAGCACTCCTCCAGGAGCAGGTCGTGCTCGCCCTCGGTGGCGAGCTTCCGCGCGGGCACGGTCAGGAAGCCGGGGCTCACCGTGTGCTCGCCGCCCGAGCCCGGGGTCACCGGGCTCTCGACGCCGGGAAGCTCGGCGCGCTCGGCGACACCCGCGATGAAGTTGTCGCGCATGCGGTGGTCCAGGAGGACGCCCGCGTCGGTGTCGCTGACGGCGTCGGTCAGGGACTTCAGCAGGCGGTCGCCCGCCGCGCCCGCGGGGGCCAGGACCAGGCCCGGCTTCACGCAGAACTGGCCGACGCCCAGCGTCATCGAGCCCGCGAGCCCGGCGCCGATCGCCTCGCCGCGCTCGGCCGCCGCGGCCTCGGTGATCACGACGGGGTTGAGGGAGCCCAGCTCGCCGTGGAAGGGGATCGGCGCGGGGCGCGCGGCCGCCGCGTCGAAGAGGGCACGGCCGCCACGGACGGAACCGGTGAACCCGGCCGCCGCGACCAGCGGGTGCTTGACGAGTTCGACGCCCGCCTCGAAGCCGTGCACGAGGCCGACGACACCGCCCGGGATGTCGTGCCGGGCGGCGGCCCGGCGCAGCACGGCCGCGACCAGCTCGGAGAGCGCCGGGTGGTCGGGGTGGGCCTTGACCACGACCGGACAGCCGGCCGCCAGCGCGCTCGCGGTGTCGCCGCCGGCGACGGAGAAGGCGAAGGGGAAGTTCGAGGCGGAGTAGACGGCGACGACGCCCAGCGGCACCTTGTAGCGGCGCAGGTCCGGGATCGGCGGGGTCGCCGTGTCGTCGGGGTGGTTGATGACGACGTCGAGGAACGCGCCCTCGTCGACGATGCCGCCGAAGGCCCGCAGCTGGTAGCAGGTGCGGGCGAGTTCGCCGGTGAGCCGGACCGGGCCGAGCGCGGTCTCGGCGTCGGCGGCCTCGACGAGCTGTTCCTTGGCCACTTCGAGCAGGTCCGCGGCGGTCCTCAGGAAGGCCGCGCGCACCGTGCGGTCGGCGAGGGCTCCCCGGGCGGCGTGCGCGGCGCGGACGGCCTCGTCGACCTCCTGGGCCGTGGCCTCCACCGCAACCTGCTCGCGCTGCTTCCCGGTACGGGGGTCGACACTCCAGACTGGTGCTGCTGCCACCGCGGGTCCCTCCAGATGTAATGCCGCAGTTCTTGTCTCACCCACCAGCGGTGTTCGATATACTGAACGCTGTCTCTGATGGTGAATATGATGCGGAGACTATTTCCCGTCGAACGAGGGGGTCAAGGGCGATGTCGGCAGGCGAGACAGGCGGCGGAGCGCAGGTCAAGTCCGCGGTACGGACCGTGGAATTGCTCGAGTACTTCGCGGGCCGGCCCGGTATGCACTCCCTGGCCGCGGTCCAGGAGGCCGTCGGTTATCCGAAATCCAGCCTCTACATGCTGCTGCGCACCCTCGTGGAACTCGGCTGGGTCGAGACGGACGCGACGGGCACGCGGTACGGCATCGGCGTACGGGCGCTGCTGGTCGGCACCTCGTACATCGACGGCGACGAGGTGGTCGCCGCGGCCCGCCCCACCCTGGACCGGCTCTCCGACGACACCACGGAGACCATCCACCTGGCGCGCCTGGACGGCACGAACGTCGTGTACCTGGCCACCCGCCAGTCGCAGCACTACCTGCGCCCCTTCACCCGGGTGGGCCGCCGGCTCCCCGCGCACTCGACCTCGCTCGGCAAGGCGCTGCTCGCCACCCACACCGACGAGCAGGTCCGCAAGATGCTGCCCGAGACGCTCCCCGCCCTGACCGAGCACACGATCACCGACCGGGAGAAGCTCATCGAGGAGCTGCACCAGGTCCGGGAGCAGGGCTTCGCCGTGGACCGTGAGGAGAACACGCTGGGGCTGCGCTGCTTCGGCGTCGCGATCCCCTACCGCACCCCCGCCCGGGACGCGATCAGCTGCTCGGTCCCGGTGGCCCGGCTCACCCCCGCCCACGAACAGATGGTCAAGGACGCCCTGTTCGACGCCCGCGACCGCCTGACCCTCGCCACCCGGAGGCTCTGACGATGGAGGTCTCGCTCCGCCCGGTCCACGACAGTGATCTGCCGGTCTTCTACCGGCAGATGAACGACCCCGAGTCCCTGCGGATGGCCGCGTTCACCCCCCAGGACCCGGCCGACCGTGACGCCTTCGACGCCCACTGGAAGCGCATCCGCGCCTCGTCCGACGTGGTGCCGCGCACGATCCTCGCGGACGGCGACGTCGTGGGCAGCGCCGCGGTGTACGGGGAGCCCGGTGAGCGCGAGGTCACCTACTGGATCGACCGTGCGTACTGGGGCCGGGGCATCGCGACGGCCGCGCTGCGGGACCTGCTGGCCGAGGTGCCCGAACGCCCGCTGCACGCGCGGGCGGCGGCCGACAACGCGGCGTCGCGGCGGGTTCTGGAGAAGTGCGGGTTCCGGTTCACCGCGAACGCCCGGGGGTACGCGCACGCCCGCGGCGAGGACACGGACGAGGTCGTGCTCACCCTGGAGGGCTGAGCGGGACTTCATGTGAACCGGACTTCATGAACAGCGCATGAGAAATGTGGGCGGAAGGGAACGATTCGCTCCCGTCCGCTCGTCCTTCTGAGCGGGATGAACAAGACGATCAGGCGTGCCGCCGTCTTCACTCTGCTGCTCGTGCTCTCCCTGCTGGTCAGGGCGACCTGGGTGCAGTTCTACGACGGCAAGGCACTCGCGGAGAACAAGAGCAACCGACGGAACGCGATCGAGCAGTACGCGAACCCGCTCGGGAACATCATCGTGGCCGGCCGGGCGATCACCGGCTCCGCGCAGACGAAGGGCAGCGACCTCAAGTACAAGCGGACGTACACCGACGGCAGTCTGTACGCGGCGGTCACGGGCTACAGCTCCCAGGTGTTCGGGGCGACCCAGCTGGAGGGCGTCTACAAGAATCTGCTCGACGGTACGGACACCCAGCTGAAGAACCCCCTCGACACGATCACCAACAAGCGCGCCAGCCCTGGTGACGTGGTCACGACCATCGACCCGGACGTGCAGAAGGCGGCGTACGCGGCGCTCGGCAGCAAGAAGGGCGGGGCCGTCGCGATCGACCCGACGAACGGCAAGATCCTCGCGGTCGTCTCCACTCCGTCGTACGACCCCTCGCAGCTGAGCGCCGGCGACTCCGCCGCCTGGACGAAGCTGACGAAGGACGCGGACAAGCCGATGACCAACCGGGCGCTGCGCCAGCCGCTGCCCCCTGGGTCGACGTTCAAGCTGGTGGTCGCGGCGGCGGCGCTGGAGGACGGGCTGTACAAGAACGTGGACATCGGCACGGACAGCCCGAACCCGTACACACTGCCGAACACAACGACCGACCTGTCGAACGAGAGCGCCTCCGCGCCCTGCAAGGACGCCTCGATCCGGGTGGCGCTCCAGTACTCGTGCAACAACGTCTTCGCGAAGATGGCCGTCGACCTCGGGCAGGACAAGGTCAAGGCGATGGCGGAGAAGTTCGGCTTCAACGACAGCTCGCAGGACGTGCCGGTACGGGCGTACCCGAGCGTCTACCCCTCGAACATGGACAAGTCGTCCACGGCGCTGACCGGCATCGGCCAGTACGACGTCACGGCGACCCCGCTGCAGATGGCCATGGTGTCGGCCGCCATCGCCAACGGCGGCAAGCTGGTCTCGCCGCACATGGTGTCGCAGACCAGTGACGCGAGCGGCAATGTGGTGAAGAACTACGACGAGAGCACCCGGACCAAGGAGATCGTCAGCTCGACGACCGCCGAGCAGCTCCAGTCCGCGATGCAGACAGTCGTCACCGAGGGCACGGGCACGAACGCGAAGATCTCCGGCGCGACCGTGGGCGGCAAGACGGGTACGGCGCAGCACGGCGAGAAGAACAGCAAGACTCCGTACGCCTGGTTCACGTCGTACGCGAAGTCCGACTCGAACGGCAAGGAGGTCGCCGTGGCGGTCATCGTCGAGCAGTCCGACGCGGCGAGGTCCGAGGTCAGCGGCAACGGCCTGGCGGCACCGGTGGCCAAGGCCATGATGCGGGCGGCGCTGAAGAACTGACGCACCGCGCACGACGAAGGGCCGCCCCGCACCCCTGGGGGCGGCCCTTCCTTCGTACGGTCACTTCACACCCGTACGGTCACTTCACGCCGAACAGCTGCCGCACGGGATCGATCGCGAAGTACACCAGGAACAGCGCCGACACGGCCCACAGCAGCCAGTGGACCTCGCGTATCTTGCCGAGCACCGCCTTGATCACGACATAGGCGACGAAACCGGCCCCGATGCCGTTGGTGATCGAGTAGGTGAACGGCATCGCCGCGATGGTCAGGAACGCGGGGATCGCGATCTCGTAGCTGTCCCATTCGATGTGCTTGACCTGCGTCATCATCAGGAAGCCGACCGCGACCAGGGCGGGGGCCGCCGCCTGCAGCGGAACGATGGTGAGCAGCGGGGTCAGGAACAGGGCGAGGGCGAACATGCCGCCGGTGATGAGGTTCGAGAAGCCGGTGCGCGAGCCCTCGCCGACGCCGGCCGCGGACTCGATGTAGGCGGTGTTGGAGGAGGCGGAGGCCGCGCCGCCCGCGACGGCCGCGGCGCCGTCGATGAACAGCACCCGGCCGATGCCGGGCACCTTGCCCTCCTCGTCGAGCAGTCCGGCCTCGGCGCTGATGCCGACGATCGTGCCCATGGCGTCGAAGAAGTCCGACAGGATCAGGGTGAAGATCAGCAGGACGACGGTCAGGGCGCCGGTCTCGCCGAAGCCGCCGAACAGACTGAAGTGACCGACGAGACCGAAGTCCGGGGTGGCCACCACGTCGGAGGGGATCTTCGGCGTAGTCAGGCCCCAACTCTTGATGTCAGCAGCCGAGTTGATGATCACGGCGACCACGGTCATCGTCACGATGCTGATGAGGATGGCGCCCTTGACCTTGCGTGCCATCAGTCCGATGGTGAGCAGCACGCCGAGACAGAAGACCAGCACGGGCCAGCCGGTCAGCGAACCGGTCGCGCCCAACTGCACCGGCACGGTGGTGTTCGCGACGTCCGGGATGCGGCTGACGAAGCCGGCGTCCACGAAGCCGATGAAGGCGATGAAGAGTCCGATGCCCACACCGATGGCGTGCTTCAGCGGTTGCGGGATGGCGTTCATGACGGCTTCGCGCAGTCCGGTGAGGACCAGTACGCAGATGATCACGCCTTCGATGACCACCAGGCCCATCGCGTCGGGCCAGCTCATCAGCGGGGCGATCTGGAAGGCGACGACGGCGTTCAGGCCGAGGCCCGCGGCGATCGCGAGGGGCAGATTGCCGCCCACGCCCATGATGACGGTCATCACCGCGGCCACCAGGGCGGTGGCCGTGACGAGTTGGCCGCTGTCGAGCTGGTGGCCGAACTTGTCCTTGGCGCTGCCCAGGATGATCGGGTTCAGGACAAGGATGTAGGCCATGGTGAAGAACGTGGCGAAACCGCCGCGTATCTCCCGGCCGAAGGTGGAGCCCCGTTCGGAGATCCTGAAGAACCGGTCGACGCTGTTCGCCGCTGGTGGCACGGCAGTTGGCCGGTCGGCCGCCTTCTGGGTTTCGGACATGGCTGATACTCCTTGTGACCTGCGTGCTGGGTGTGCGGATGCTGGCTGGATTGTTCCCGCGTTGAACCGCTTTCAGGTTTTCACCGTGTTACGGAATCAAGTTCGGCCCGCCATACGCTGTTCGAAGCCCTGTACGCATCGCTGGTACGCTCACGCATCTCGCCCCACAGGGGCACCATTCCTTCACGGATGGCGCACGGGGGCCGTATACGCACGCACCCGCACCGGTTGCTCACAAGCCGCAGCAAGGAGAGGTAGCCGTGGGCACTGTCGTCGACGACGCAGCCTCCGTGGAGTTCCACGCCTTCTTCGAGCGGCACCATGCCGAACTCGCCCGCTTCGCCCATCTGTTGACCGGCGAGGCGGACGCCGCCGACGACCTGGCGGCCGACGCGCTGCTCGCGCTGTGGCACCGCTGGGACCGGGTGCGCGCGGCCGACCACCCGGTGGCGTACGCCCGTGGTGTCGTCGCGAACCTGGCCCGCACCCGGATCCGCAGCGCCGTGCGCGAGCGCAGACGGATCACACTGTTCTGGTCGCAGCGCGAGGACAAGACCGAGAACCCCGACATAGCGGGGAAGATCGATGTCCAGGAGGCGCTGCGCCGACTGCCGTTCCGTAAGCGCGCATGTGTCGTGCTTCGGCACGCTTTCGACCTCTCGGAGAAGGACACGGCGCTCGCCCTCGGTGTTTCCGTGGGTACGGTTAAGTCCCAGACGTCGAAGGGCATGGCCGAACTGAAGCGGCTCCTCGGCACCGACGAGGCCCCGATGCGGGTGCACGCCGGTGTGCTGCCCACGGGTGGAGCCGGAGGAAGGGACCGATGAGGAAGGCGCAGGACGTGCACGACGAGCTGCGCGCCAGGCTGCACGAGGCGGCCGAGGCGCATGAGCCCGACCGCGCGCGCATCCTGGCCCGGGTCGAGCGCGGGATGTCCGGCGCCTCCGAGCGTCGTCCCCGGCGCGCGGCGCGTCCGCCGGTGCTCGGCTGGGGACGGGTCGTCGGCGCCACGGCCGCGGTGGCGGGCGTCCTCGCGGTCGGCGGCTACTGGGTGGCCGCGGCGGTGCAGGAGAACAACCCGCCGCAGCAGACGGTCGCGGTCTCGCCGACCCCGGTCGTCTCCCCGGACGCGACGAGCCGCGCGCCCGTCGTGCCGCACCCCTCGCACACCTCGGGTGCCTCGAAGCCGTCCGGGAAGGCGAGCGCCTCCCCCTCGGACACCCCCTCGGCCGCGAACTCCTCGCCCGCCGCGCCCAAGGCGCCCGCCGCGGGCAACCAGGACGGCTCGCTGTGGTCCGACGGTTCGGTCGATCCGCACAGCAACGACTTCTGGGCGCAGAGCAATGTGACCCTGAAGAACGCCGGCAAACTCACCTCGCTCACCGTCGAGTTGAAGATCAAGCTGACCGGCGGGGTAAGCGACGCGGGCTCCTGGCGCTCGGCGCCCGAGAGCGACTTCACGACGACGGTCGCCGAGAAGGACGGCTTCCTCGTCTACACCTGGGTGCTCAAGGACGGCCACACCCTCGCGGCGGGCCAGTGGGTCTTCGCGGGTCAGTACAACCACACCCGCGGCGGCCGGGACGCCAAGGACGACCGCTACTCGGCGAACGCGAGGACCACGGACAGGACACTGTCGGTGGCGGGCGACTTCGCCGCCGCGAGCGGCACCGACGGCGACTCGTAGAAAATCCCCTCGGAAAATCCTGCGGCCGGCGGCAACCCTTTCCTCACCTGCGGCGACCAGGAGACGAACACGTCCCCTCTCCGCAAGGAAATCCGCTTCATGACTGCACGAGTTGAACAGCGCGTCCGGCACCGTCGCCGCCTCACCAAGCGGCGGTCCGTGATCGGTGGGGTCACCGCCCTCGGCATCACCGGGGCCGCGCTCGTCACGACGTCGATGCTGAGCACCGCGGGCGCGAGCTCCGTCTGGCCGACGGCCAAGGGCAGCAAGGCCGTCTCGAAGACGATCTCGGTCTCGGGCACCTACGACGGCAAGCTGACGAAGTTCTTCGGCAGTGGTTCTCTCGGCACCTCCGACCAGTCGGAGAACCAGGGCCCGATCTTCGAGCTCAAGGACGGCGCGGTCCTCAAGAACGTCATCATCGGCACCCCCGCCGCCGACGGCGTCCACTGCCTGGGCAGCTGCACGCTGCAGAACGTGTGGTGGCTGGACGTCGGCGAGGACGCGGCCACCTTCAAGGGCAAGGCCTCGTCCGCGAAGTACGACGTCATCGGCGGTGGCGCGCAGAAGGCCTCCGACAAGGTGTTCCAGTTCAACGGCGCCGGCAAGCTCACCATCACCGGCTTCCACGTGGAGAACTTCGGCAAGCTGGCGCGCTCCTGCGGCAACTGCAGGACGCAAGTCAAGCGCACGATCGTACTCAGCGACATCGACGCGACCGCCCCGGGCAAGGCGCTGGTCGGCATCAACTCCAACTTCGGCGACACGGCGACGCTGTCGAAGATCCGTGTCACCGGCGACACCAAGAAGAAGCTCAAGACCTGCGTGCGCTTCAAGGGCAACAGCAGCGGCAAGGAGCCCACCGAGCTCGGCACCGGCGCGGACGGAACCTTCTGCAAGTTCTCGTCATCTGACATCACGTACAAGTAAGGGATCTGCTGGCCTGAGCCCCCCTCGGAGCCAGTCAGAGGAACGCCCCCGCCGGTGACGACCGGCGGGGGCGTTCACTTTCCCTCGTACGTCAGTACGCGGGTGCGTCAGTTCATGGTCGAGCCGATGGTGGTCGAGCCCGTCGTCAGGAACGTGGTCGCCGGCAGCGAGCCGCTCGACGAGCGGGCGCCGTACGCCGTGGTCGCGTCCGTCGAGTTGAAGGACGGCGCCCGGGTGCCGCTGTCCCAGTTGTTGGCCGCGGAGACCGTGGACGAACCGAGCTTGTCCGGACCACCCTTGTTGCTCACCGCGAGGTTCCTGGCGAGCCGCGCCTTGCCCGTCGCGAAGAAGAAGCCCGCGTCGGTGTTGGCGTAGGCGGTGTTGCGGTTGAGGACGATGGCTCCGGTGTTGGAGTTCTCGGTGAAGCCGTTGCCCGCGTTGTCCCAGGCCGCGTCGTTGTTCACGACGTGGGCGACCGAGGCCCCGCCGCCGCCGAGCTTGAAGCCGTTGCCATTGCCCTCGAAGGCGGAGTCGTTCCAGCGGTTCTTGCCGTTGCCGTACGACCAGGAGTGCTCGATGGTGATCGGCGAGGAGAACTGCCAGAGGTCGAGGCCGTCGTCCGCGTTGTTGTAGAGGCGCGCGCCGGTGACCTTGTTGCCGGTGCCGGAGCCGAACTTGATGGCGATGCCGTCGGCGTTCTGCCCGTGGTTCGCGGCGTCGTAGTTGCCGTAACTGTCCAGGTTCTGCACGAGGTTGTCGGTCGTTCCGTCGCCGCGCAGCGTGAAGCCAGAGTCGCCGTTGTTCGCGGTGACGAGGTTCTTGAAGACGCCGCCGACGGAGGAGGTGGCGACGAAGCCCTGGGCGGGCGAGTTCTGCCAGGTGATGTTCTGGACGGTCCAGTAGTCGCCGTAGATCCCGGCCAGCCAGGAACCGGCGGCCAGCTTGGAGCCGTCGATCTTCACCTTCTCGCTGCCGTACGCGGTGAGCGTGATCCGCGTGGAACCGGTGCCGTTCGCCGTCGACTTCAGCGTGGCCGTCGGGTAGTACGTACCGCCGCGCACCTGGATGGTCGTACCCGCGGCGGCATCGGCGACGGCCGTCTGGAGCTGCGCGGTGGTGGAGACGGTGACCGTGGTCGCGGCGGCCTGCGCCGAGCCGTTGTTCGCGAGGCCGAGGTAGACGCCACCCGCCCCCGCGGCGACGGCCACCGCCGCGGCGATCGAGAGCGTACGGGTCCTGCGGTGGCGTCCGGTGCTCAGAAGCACGGGGCGTTCCTTTCCTAGGGGGACGGGAGACGAAGCGGGCCGGAGGGGCCGCCCCGGCCCGCTTCTGCTCCCTGGTCGCCGCGGTGGCGGGAAACGTTGCCGGGGGCTCGCGAAAAAGGTCGAAACTTTCGCCGGCCGTCGTGCCGCCTTCATCAATTGACGTGCTGTCCCCCACTGGCAACACTCCGAGAGCGCTTCCCCCACAGAATCCACCAGACTCCGACAGGATGTGTCATGCGACGCCGCACCGCCCGCGCGCTCCTGATCCCCGTCCTCGCGCTCCTCCTGGGCCTGCTGGCCGCCCCACCGAGCCCCGCGTCACCGTCACCATCGGGAGCATCGCACGTGAACGAACCGAAGTACGCCGGTTATCTCTTCGCCTACTTCACCGGCGAGGGCACCGCCGACGGCGAGCAGATCCGCTACGCCCTCAGCCGCGGCAACGACCCTTTGCACTGGCGGGAGTTGAACGCGGGCAATCCCGTCCTGACCTCCACCATCGGGGAGAAGGGGTTGCGCGACCCGTTCGTGATCCGCTCCCCCAAGGGCGACAAGTTCTTCCTCATCGCCACCGACCTGAAGATGTACCAGAACTCCAGCGGCAGCTGGGACTACGTGCAGCGGCACGGCAGCAGGTCCATCATGATCTGGGAGTCCACCGACCTGGTGCACTGGACCGACCAGCGCCTGGTGAAGGTGGCCCCCGACAACGCGGGCAACACCTGGGCGCCGGAGGCCTATTGGGACGACTCCCTCGGTGAGTACGTCGTCTTCTGGGCGTCCAAGCTGTACGCCGACGACGACCCGGACCACACCGGATCGACGTACAACAAGATGCTGTACGCCACCACGAAGGACTTCCGCACCTTCAGCGAGCCGAAGGTCTGGGACGACCCGGGCTACTCGGTGATCGACTCGACGGTCATCAAGAACAAGGGCAGTTACTACCGCTACACCAAGGACGAGCGCGACCCCAGCTCCTCCAGCCCCTGCTCGAAGTTCATCACCGGCGAGAAGTCGACCTCCCTGACCAGCACCACGTACGACTTCGTCTCCGACTGCATCGGCAGCGGCTCGATCGACCGCGGCGAGGGCCCGACGGTCTTCAAGTCCAACACCGAGAACAAGTGGTACCTGTTCATCGACGAGTACGGCAGCCGCGGTTACGTCCCCTTCGAGACGACCGACCTCGACTCGGGCAAGTGGACCATGTCGACGAACTACCAGCTGCCCGCGAGCCCCCGGCACGGCACGGTGATGCCGGTGACGCAGGCGCAGTACGACCGGCTGCTGGCCGCCTATCCGACAACCGGCACGTCGGTCGTGGACGCGACCGCGAAGGGCCAGAACGGGTACGCGATCGTCACCGAGTCGGCCTCGAAGGTCGTCCTGCCGATGAAGCCGGACGCCGACCTCAGCCACCTGGCCCCCACCCTCGCGGTCGGCGCCGGCGCGAAGGTCAGCCCGGCCTCGGGCACACGCCGGGACTTCCGCACCCCGCGCACCTACACCGTGACGGCCCCGGACGGGACGAGCCGGACCTGGACGGTCGAGGCGGTACCCAACCGCAGCCCGGTCCTCCCCGGCCTCAACGCCGACCCGGACGTCCGTTACCTGGACGGCCGGTACTGGATCTATCCGACGACGGACGGCTACGCGGGCTGGAGCGGGACGAGCTTCAAGGCGTACTCGTCGAAGGACCTGGTCCACTGGAAGGACCACGGTGTGATCCTGGACCTGGGACCCGATGTGTCCTGGGCGGACAAGAACGCCTGGGCCCCGGCGATCGCCGAACGCGACGGCAAGTACTACCTCTACTTCTGTGCCGAGCAGCAGATCGGCGTGGCGGTGGCCGACTCCCCGGCCGGTCCCTTCAAGGACGCGCTGGGCAAACCCCTGGTCGGCAAGGGGGAGTTCACCGGTCAGATGATCGACCCGGCGGTGTTCACGGACGACGACGGCCAGTCATACCTGTACTGGGGAAACGGTCATGGGTACGTGGTGCCGCTGAACGCCGACATGGTGTCGTTCGACGCCTCGAAGGTGCGGGACATCACGCAGCCCGACTTCCGTGAGGGATCCTTCGTCGTCAAGCGGCAGGGCACGTACTACTTCATGTGGTCCGAGGACGACACCCGCAGCGAGAACTACCACGTCGCCTACGCGACCGGACCGTCCCCGCTCGGTCCGTGGACCAAGCGGGGCACGATCCTGTCCAAGCGCCCGGAGTACGGCGTCAAGGGCACCGGACATCACTCCGTGGTGAACGTCCCCGGCACCGACGACTGGTACATCGTCTACCACCGGTTCGCCCTGAACGGCCCCGGGAAGGCGGGCGGGGACGGCACACACCGGGAGACCACCATCGACCGCATGGAGTTCGCGGCCGACGGAACGATCGAACCGGTGATACCGACGCTGGAGTCGACCGAACCCGTGCGTGCGGACTAGCTGTTCTGCCCATGGAGGTTGGGGTCGCTGGTGACCGTCTTCGGCACTCCCGTGCGGAATGGGTCACTTGTTTGCCAATCGCCGACATGTGCACCGAGAGGGCCGGAGACGCCGTTGGTTTCGGCTCGTCGAGATCATCACGGCCGGGGCGGATCTGGCGGCCCGGGCACGGATCGGGAACGTATCGGCGGCCGACACCCAGCGGGCGGAGCGTAAGAAGGCCCTGACCGCGAAGTCGTCGTCGCGGTGGGCGGGTGCGATCACCCGCCCACCGAGGACCAATATCAGCTGGGCTGACCGGCGTTGAACGCCCGGGTCGGTTCCCTGCGCCGGGCCATCAGTGCGATCGAGGCCCGCCTCGCGCTCCCGCCCGGCAGCAGCGTCCGTCGGAACGCCCGACATGACCAACACCGGCCAATCAGCTTAGGAACGGTTCGGGAGCTTGTACGTCATGTCTGCGTAGCCCCCTTCGAGATCGGAGCACTGGTCGCCGACCGGGAACCCACCGTCGACCGCATGGCGTTCGCGGCCGACGGAACGATCGAGCCGATGGTGCCGACCCTGGAGTCGATCAGTCCCGTACGTGCGGGACTAGCTCACGTAGTACGTCGGATTGGGGACCTTGAACGTCTTGTCGGCGTAGCCTCCGTCGAGGTCGGAGTACTGGTCGCCGAAGTTGGCGACGATGTCGTACCCGAGGGACTCGATGTGCGCGCGGGTGCCGGACTTGTACTGCACGGTGGTGCAGTTCCAGGCGGCGGCCGTGGCGCAGGCGCTCAGATAGGCCGGCGGGTTGGCCGCGTCCTTGAGGAACATGTGGTCGGCGTCGAGGTTGATGTCGGCGCCGACCTTCTTCAGGTTCGCGACCGCGGAGCCGCGCTGCGACTCCTTGAGGCCCGAGTTGTAGAAGACCTCGACACCCTTGGACTTGGCGTACGCGACGAGTTCGGGGGTGCCGAAGACGGCCGGACGGTCGGCCTGGGCCACGTACGCGGCCCAGGAGGCCGAGTTGTACGTGTAGTTGGTCTTCTTCTCGTAGTCGAGGGAGAGCAGCAGCGTGTCGTCGATGTCGAAGACGACCGCGGGCTTCTCGCCCCGGTGCTTCGCCTTGTGCGCCGCCCTGTCGATGTAGCGCTCGGCGTCCGACTCCAGGCGCGACAGGTCCTTGGCGTACTGGCTGTCCTTGGACGCCTGGTACACGCCGTTGCTGTCGAGCGTGGCGCCGTAGTAGGTGTCGATGTCCTTGACCAGGAGCCCGATGTTGTAGGGCTCGTGGGTCGAGTTGGCCGTCGACTGGCCGGCCGTGGCGACGCCCGTGCCGTAGAGGGCGCCACCGGCGATGGCACAAGCGGCAACGATGGCTGCCGCTCTGAGGGATTTCCGCATGGATTCTCCGGATCTGAGTGATGGGTGACCAGGTCAATTCGCACCAGGTCAGGGACTGTCTACGCGCATCACGCACCCGGCGCGAGAGTCTTTATCCGATCGATACCTCACCCACAGAAACCGACCCCGTCACTCCACCGGCCGGGGCAACTGCCCTGCGCCCGCAATGGATTACCCGGGGATGACATTCGCTTGACCGTCTCTTGAACCGGTTCTCCTAGGGTCGGGAGACGCACATGCGAACAATGCGTCGGACGGGGGAAGCCGCATGGGTGAAGGCAACGGCAAGGGCATGGTCCTGCACATACGGACAGCCGATCTGAAGCGCGCGGCGCCGGACTTCCACGAAGGGGCCAAGAACCTCAGCAAGGCACTCACCACCCTCGTCACCACCCTGGACAGCCTGGGAAAACCCTGGGGCGACGACAAACAGGGCAAGGAGTTCGGGGACGCCTACTCGCCGATGCAGAAGAAGATAGAGAGCGCGGCGGGCACCCTCGTACTCGGCCTGGTGAGCATCCACGAGGCCATGAACGACCTGGCGGACGGCACCGTCGACAACGACCAGCTGATCGCGGGAATGTTCACCGAAGTGAAGGCCGGCGGGACCGACAAGGCCGGAAGCGACGGTTCCGGTGAGCGTTGAGGACGAGGCCAAGAAGATCCTGCTGAAGCTGGGTCTG
The DNA here is from genome assembly GCF_042885015.1 of Streptomyces sp. NPDC058086. Lineage (NCBI taxonomy): Bacteria > Bacillati > Actinomycetota > Actinomycetes > Kitasatosporales > Streptomycetaceae > Streptomyces > Streptomyces sp. NPDC058086. The sequence goes on from NZ_JBHVST010000078.1 coordinate 26,823, forward strand.
TGGTGGCCGGACGCCAACTCCGGTTCGCTGCGGGCCGCGGCGACCGCCTGGCGCACCTTCGCCGACTCCGTCGACGACGTACGGGGACCGGTGCACACGAGTGCGTCCTCCCTCATCCACCACAACACCGGCGAGTCGATCGACGCGTTCGAGAAGTTCTGGAACCGCTACGCCAAGGGCAAGGACGCCGGCTGGCTGAGCGACCTGGCGGAGTCGTCCCGGGCGATGGCGAAGGCCCTGGACAAGTTCGCGGACGCCATCGACGACGCCATCAACAAACTCTGGACGCAGATCGGCATCGACGCCGCCGTGATCGCGGGCGGGGTGGCGCTGGCCTTCTTCACGGCGGGCCTCGCCTCCGGAGCCGCCGTCGCGGCGGCCGACGCCATCATCGAGTTCGGCGCCACCATGGGCATCGCCGTCTCCACCACCGTCGCGGAGATCGCGGCGGGCACCCTGGTCGCGGCGGCCTTCGGCGGGATCGAGTCGGTCACCGTCGACCTGGCCGTGGCCCAGCCCCTGAAGATGGTCACCGGTCTGCAGCAGGGCTTCAGCCTGGACGAGGTCAACCAGGCCGCCAAGGACGGCATGATCTTCGGCGGCGCGCTGGGCGCGGGCGGCGGCGTACTGAAGGCGGGCATGGAGGGCGCGTTCAGCGACACCACTCCCCTCCTGCTGCGCCCACCGTCCCTCCGCCCCGACCTGGTCGAGCTCGGACCCGCCGCGCGCAACGCGGATCGCACGCCGTGCGTCGGCGAGCCGATCGACGTGGCGACGGGCGCCATGCTGATGTCCCAGACCGACCTGACACTGCCCGCCTCCCTTCCCCTCCTCTTCCAGCGCACCCACCTGTCCTCCTACCGGGGCGGGATCTGTTTCGGCCCGACGTGGATCTCCACCCTCGACGAGTGCGTGCAGATCGACGGCGAGGGGGTCGTCTTCGCGGCGGCGGACGGTATGCGGCTCGTCTATCCCGTGCCGGAGCCGGATGTGCCGACCCTCCCTCTGAAGGGCGCGCGCTGGCCACTGCGCTGGGACGGCAAGCCCGACGGCGTCATGACCATCACCGACCCCGCCACCGGAGTCGTCCGCACCTTCAGCACCCCCTTCTCCTCGGGCTCCTTCGGCGTCTTCCATCTGCCCCTGGACTCCTGGAGCGACCGAAACGGCGCTCGCATCGACGTCGAGCGCGACGACGAAGGCATCCCGTTCGGCATCCGCCACTCCGGCGGCTACTACGTGGCCGTCGACACCCAGGGCCCCCGCGTCACCGCCCTGCGCCTGCTCGACGAACCGCCCTCCCGCTACGGCCCCGACGGCCCGGTGGGCGAGGGCACCCTCGTCATGCGGTACGGCTACGACCCGTCCGGCAACCTCACCGAGGTCATCAACTCCAGCGGTGAGCCGCTCCGGTTCACCTACGACGACCAGGGCCGGATGACGCGCTGGACCGACCGCAACGGGACCTGGTTCTCCTACGTCTACGACGAACGCGGCCGCGTCGTCCGCACCGAGGGCGTCGACGGCATCCTGTCGGGCACCCTGACGTACGACGAGGCGGCGGCCACGACGACGTACACCGATTCGCTCGGCCGCGTCTCCAGCCATCGATACAACTCCGAGGGCCTGGTCGTCGAGGAGACGGACCCGCTCGGGCATGTCACGCGCACGGAGTGGGACGAGTGGGGTGCCCAGCCCGTCGCAGTGACCGATCCGCCAGGGAGGACGACCCGTCACGCGTATGACCCCGCCGGGAACCTGAGCGAGATCACCCTTCCGGACGCGTCGGTGACCCGAGCGGCCCACAACCTCCTCGGCCTGCCCACAGAGGTCGTGGAGTCGGGCGGCGCGACCTGGCGGCATACCTACGACGACCGCGGCAACCTGCTGTCCACTGTGGACCCCGCGGGTGCCCAAACGCGGTACGCGTACGACTCATCGGGCCATCTGGCCGTGGTCACGGACGCGCTCGGCCACACACGCCGGATCACCTCGAACGCCGCCGGGCTGCCCGTCGTGCTCACCGACGAGCTGGGGCACGAGACGACCGTGCGGCGGGATGCCTTCGGCCGGATCGTCGCGGTGACCGACCCGCTCGGCGACACCACCCGCATGGGCTGGACCGTCGAGGGCAAGCCGGAGTGGCGGGAGTACGCCGACGGCACCCGCGAGTCCTGGGCCTGGGACGCCGAGGGCAACCTGCTCACCCACACCGACCTGGTGGGCAACACCACCCACCAGACCGCCACACACTTCGACCTCCTGGCGGCCCGCACGGATCCCGACGGCGCACGGTACACGTTCACGTACGACACCGAGCTGCGCCTGACCAAGGTCACCAATCCCCAGGGCCTGGCCTGGTCGTACCGGTACGACCAGGCCGGCCGGCTCGTTGCGGAGACGGACTTCAACGGCCGCACGCTCACGTACGAGCACGACGCGGCAGGCCGTCTGGTCTCGCGCACCAACGGGGCCGACGAAACACTGCGCTTCACACGGGACGCGCAGGGCCGTGTCGTGGAGCAGCACGACGACTCGGGTGAGGTGACGACGTACGCGTACGGCCCCGACGGCAGAATGTCTCGCGCCGCCAACGCGGACGCCGAGGTCGTGCTGGATCGGGACGCCGTGGGCCGCATTCTCTCGGAGACGGTGGGCGGGCGCACGACGACGTTCACGTACGACGCCGTCGGGCAGTGCACCCACCGGGTGGCCCCATCCGGTCTGGTATCCGACTGGACTTACGATCCTGTGGGCCACCCTGTCGAACTGCGATCGGCAGCCGGTTCGCTAGCCTTCTCGTACGACGCCGTCGGTCGCGAGACCGAGCGCCGGATCGGCGATGCCGCGACGCTCACTCAGAGCTGGAGCGCGACAGGACACCTCGCCGTGCAGTCGTTGACATCGACGGCGGACTCGTCGGAGGCGGATCGTCTTCTCCAGCACCGCAGTTACGCCTACCGAGCGGACGGCCACCTCGTCGAAGTACGCGAGCTCACCTCCGGCACGCGCCGCTTCGACCTGGACGCCATGGGCCGTGTCACGGGCGTACGCGCCCATGGCTGGCGTGAGGTCTACGCCTACGACGCGGCAGGCAGTCCGGTGCGGGCGACGGCGCCCGACCATGCTTGTCCGGGTGACCGCGAGTTCGAGGGCACGCTCGTCCGACGCGCAGGGCACACCGTCTACGAGCACGACGCCCAGGGCCGTCTGGTCCGCAGGACGCGCAAGCTCCTCAACGGGCAGACGCGCACCTGGACATACGTCTGGGACACCGAGGACCGGCTGACCGAAGCGGTCACGCCGGACGGCGAGCGATGGCGATACGCGTACGACCCACTGGGCCGCCGTGTGTCCAAACACCGCGTGGCCGAGGACGGGTCACAGGCCGATCGCGTCGACTTCTCCTGGGACGACACCCGCCTGGCAGAACAGACCTGCCAGGACGGCAGGGTGACGACCTGGGACTACGCTCCGGGTTCCCATCGTCCGGTCGCCCAGACGCAGCACAAGACCTCCGTCGTCGAGTCCGGCGTGTCGTTCCTCGCCCGGCTGGTCGAAGAGACCGACTCTTCGCACGCGACCCGCTTCCACGCCGTGGTCACGGACCTCGTGGGCACCCCCGCGGAGTTGGTCTCGGTGTCCGGAGACCTGGTCTGGCAGCGGCGCACCTCGCTCTGGGGCACTGGCCTGCCGGCTCCGACGGACGAGGAAGCCGCCGTGGACTGCCCGCTACGCTTCCCCGGCCAGTACGCCGACCCCGAGACGGGACTCAGCTACAACCACTTCCGCTATTACGACCCCGAGACCGGACGATACGTCTCTTCGGACCCGCTGGGCCTCGCGCCCTCCCCCGATCACCACGCCTACGTGAGGAATCCCCTCGTCGAGTCCGATCCGCTCGGTCTCTTCACCTGCAAGGTGGAGAACGCGCTCAAGGACTGGCAGAGCAGGAGATACCAGTTCGGCAGCGATCAGTTCATGCTCGACAAGAAGAACCTGGCACACGTCCTGGAAAGGCATCATCCTGAGTACTGGGACGGTTCGGTGAAGCAGAAGCAGTCCTTCCTCGACGGAAAGATGTCCGTCAAGGATGTCGAGGACGCCATTACCGAGACCTTGAATCAGAACCGGGACAAGCTGACATCCCGCGGCCCCATGGGCATGTACCAGGTAGAAGGAAAAGTAAACGGAGTAGATTACGTCCTCGGTATCAAGAACGGCCATATCGGCCAGTTCTATCCCGGAACTCTCCCCAAGAAATAGGCCACATGATTGAAATCACCTCCTACCTGCGCACCAAGTCAGGAGGATTCACCCCCGTACCGGACACGACCTCCGCACCTTCGGATCCCTCATACGTCGAAGGCGCCATCGAGCTGACGATCAACGGCGTACGGATCCTGGACCAGGAGCTTTGGGACTATGTCGACGAACTCTGGTCCTATATCAGCGACATGGTGCTGAGTCTCAAACGCGAGGACGAGGCGGCGACGTACTTCCCGGATCAGCCGATCAGGCTTTCGTTCAAGCGCCTGGGCGGGGGACTCGTTCTCGTCTCTCTCACCTACGATGACGTCAAGCGCGCCACCTCCGTCGACGAGCGAGAACTCATCGAGGCGCTGCAACGGTCGGGCACGAAATTCTTCGCCAGGATGAAGGAATTGCTCCCCGGGAACGCCCCGGGATACGACGACGCGTTGGCAAGACTTATGGGACACGTCAATCCATGACGGAGCCGGGACCACCTGGCCGAACTCCCCCGAACACGCAACGAGCTCTCTTGACGGAAGGAACAACGAGAACATGCACCATCTCGCTGCCGGAACGCATGGACCGTCCCCAGTGATCATCGCCCTCTTCGCCCTGGGCGGCCTCGCAGCCGTCTGGTGCGGCGGGAGCTGGGCGTTCAACGTGCGCGGGATCGCCGTCCGGAGGGCTGCGAACATCCGCGACAGACATCAGCTGAGGGGTGGTTCGGTGCTGATGGGGGCCCAGCCTTGGTACCACCGGATGCTCGGGGCGTTTCTCACGGTCGCCGGTCTTGTGCTGCTGACCGCTGCCTACGCCCTGTGGCACCTCAACTGAGCCCACCGCACCGGTTCCTCCGGATCAGTTCATCGTGGCGCCGATCGTCGTGCTGCCCGTCATCAGGAATGTCGTCGCGGGCAGCGAGCCGTCGGACTTGCGGGAGTTGTACGTCGTCGACGCGTCCGTGGAGACGAAGGACGGGGTGGAGATGCCCGAGTCCCAGTTGTTGCCGGAGGACGTGACGGAGGACCCCTTGGAGACGGCCGCGCTGCCGTTGCCGACGGCCAGGTTCTTGCCGAGCTTCGCGGAGCTGGTGGCGAAGTAGTAGCCGTACTTGCCGTTGGCGTACGCGGTGGTGCGGTTGATGACGATCGAGCCGGTGTTGGAGTTCTCGGTGAAGCCGTTGCCGGCGTCGTCCCAGGCGGCGGAGTTGTTGACGACGTGCGCGACGACCTCGCCGTCGCCGCCCAGCTTGTAGCCGTTGCCGTCACCCGCGAAGGCCGAGTCGCCCCAGCGGTTCTTCCCGTTGCCGAAGGACCAGGTGTGCTCGACGGTGACGGGGGACGAGAAGGACCAGAAGTCGATGCCGTCGTCCGAGTTGTTGTACAGGCGGGCGCCGGTGATCAGGTTGCCGGTGCCGGAGCCGAACTTCACGGCGACGCCGTCCGCGTTCTCGCCATGGCCCGCGGCGTCGTAGTTGCCGTACGAGTCGATGTTCTTGACCGTGTTGTTGACGGTGCCGTCACCCGTGAGTGTGAAGCCGGAATCGCCGCCGTTGATGGTCTTGATGTTGTTCCAGTTCGTGCCGGTGCAGGACTGGCAGACGACCGCGCTGTCCGGGGAGTTCTGGAAGGTGAGGTTGGAGACGTTCCAGTAGTCGGCCGTCAGCTTGAAGATCCAGTCCCCGGCGGGCAGCGACGAGCCGTCGATCTTCACCGTCTCCGAGCCGTACGCCTGGAGGGTGACGGGGCTCGACGAGGTGCCGTTGGCCGTCGACTGGAGGGTGGCCGTCGGGTAGTACGTGCCGGCGCGCACCTGGATGACGGTGCCGGCGGTGGCGTTCTTGATGGCGCTGGTGAGGTCGGCCGTGGTGCTGACGACGACGGTCGCCGCCTGGGCCTGGGTGGGCAGGGCGGCGAGTCCGGCGCCGAGCGCCAGGGTGGCGCCGAGGGCGAGAGCGGTTCGACGAGACATGGAGTGCGGTCCTTTCGTCGATGCGGGTGGGGGGAGCTACCGCGGTGATCGGTGCGGGGACATCACGGGCACCAGTCGCCGAGATACGCCGCACGCGTGTGCGACATGGCTTCCGTGTCCGTGAGCTGGGGACGGTTCTCCGGCACGGTGATCTCCGCGCCGGGGCCGGTGTTGCGGTACTCGCGAAAGCGCATGGACTGCCAGGGGTAGGCCTCGCGCATGTTGACGTAGGGCGCCACCGCGTCGATGCCGGGACCGAGTTCCGTCTCCCGTACGACCAGGGACGGCCAGGCCGTCGTCTCGTACGATGGCACCCACGGCCGTGCGATCTTGTACGCCCCGTCCTGCGCGCCCGAGGTGACCCGGCCGCGCAGGGCCAGGAAGCCGTGCGGGTTGGCGCGGGCCGTGGAGGGCGCGAAGACCATCCCCTCAGGTCTGAACGTGACGTCCCGGTCGAGGGTGTGGAAGTGGCAACTCTCGAAGACGGCGGTGGCCCGTCCGAAGACGAAGTCGACGTCACCCTGGATGTAGCAGTCGCGGTAGTACTGGCGGTCGAAGGCGGTCAGGGCCGTCGTGTCCGCGAACAGGGTGTCCTGGTGTGCCAGCAGACGGACGCGGGTGAAGGACGAGCGGTCCCCGATGACGTACGCCGCCACCGCCTGTGTCCCGGTGATGTCCGGGTGGTCGGCGCGCAGCCAGTCGTTGGCGAGCGTCAGCCCGTGCACCGTGAGCCCCGGCGCCGCCGAGGTGAAGGTGGCGGAGCCCGCGGTGCCGTACGTCCCCGAGCCGTCCGGCTTCTGGGTCCCGTTGGCGCGGTCGAAGACGATGACGGCGTCGCGCGGGTCGCCGGTGGCACCGCGCAGCGTCAGGTCGGCCTTGTCTGCGGGGATGTTCACGACCTCGCGGTAGGTGCCCGGGTGCACGACGATCGTCCAGCCGGCGCCGGTCACCGCGTCGACGGCGGCCTGGACGGAGTCACCGGGGCGGACGTGCAGCACCCGGCGCCCGCCCGCGAAGGCGGGAGTCGCCCCGAGGACCGTGAGAGCACCGGCCGTGGCGAGGAAGGCGCGTCGGCGCATCTTCAGCACCCCTTCCACGGCGTCCAGTCGCCGAGGTACGCCTCGCGGGTCGCCGACTCGGCCTCGTCGGGGCTCAGTTGAGGACGGTTCTCCGGGACGCTGATCACCGCGCCCGGCCCCGTGTTCCGGTACTCGGCGAAGCGCTGGCTCTGCCACGGGTAGGCGTCCGCCATGTCGGTGTAGGGCGCGACCGCGTCGATCCCGGCGGCGAGGCGGGTGTCGCGGACGGTCAGCATGGGCCGGGCGGTGATGTCCGAGCCGGGCACCCAGGGGCGGGCGAGCTTGTAGTACGCGTCGGGGGCCGCGCTGCTCACACGGCTGTCGATGACCAGGTAGCCGCGCGGGTTGGCGAGGGCGGTGGAGGGGGCGAAGACGAAGCCGTACGGGGCGGCCGCCAGGTCCGGGCGGTTCAGGGTGCGGAAGTGGCAGCGATCGAAGACGGCGGTCGCCCGGCCGAAGACGAAGTCCACGTCACCCTCGACGTAGCAGTCGCGGTAGTACTGGCGGGCGAAGGTGGCGAGCGCGATCGAGTCGGCGTACAGCGTGTCCTGGTGGCCCAGGAACCGGCACCCCACGAACGCCGAGCGGTCGCCCTGCACCTTGACGGCGACCGCCTGGGTACCGGTGATCTCGGGGTGGTCGGCGCGCAGGAAGTCGTTGGCGAAGGTGATCCCACGGGCGGTGAACCCGTCGCCCTGCACGGTGGTGGTGGCCGACCCGGTGGTCCCGTAGGTACCGCCGCCGGGCTTCGGGGTGCCGTTGGCGTTGTCGTACACGACGACGACATCACGCGGGTCCCCGGAGGCGCCGATCCAGGTCATCTCCGTACGGGCGACGCCGACGGCGACGGTCTCCCGGTACGTTCCAGGCGCGATGACCAGGGTGTATCCGGCCCCTCCCCCAGTGCTTAACGCCTGGGAGGTGCCCCCAACCGCGCTGACGGCGGCCTGGACGGTGGTGTGGTCGCCGAGGCCGCCGGGGTGGACGTACAGGGTCCGCTCGGTGAGCCGGGCGGACGGTGAGCCGTAGCGCCCGAAGGGGGAGCGCCCCTGGGCCCGCGCGGGGGCCGCGAGACCGAGCGCCAGAGCGGCTCCGGCACCGGCGGCGAGGAAGGTTCTGCGACTGGGGGTGGTGCGGGAGAGCATGACGATGCTCCTTCGCTGTGCGGCGGCTCAAGAGCCCCGCGGGCTCCGCGGGGAAAGGGGCCGGAGCGGCGCGCCCTGGGTGATGGGCGAGTGCGGAGCCGCTCCGGCCTGACCAGGAGATGGGTCGCAGGTGGGTCGGTCAGGCGTGGGTCCGACGTGGGTCAGCAGATCTTTCCGGCGCCCGCCCCGTGGTCCACGATCCGCGGTACCGCCCTGGGCGAGTCGACCTTGGTCCGCAGGGTCGGCGTCCATCCGGCCCCGGACCGCAGCGTCTCCGCCGGGATCTCCGCGTTGTGCACGGCGATCAGATCGGTGGCCGCCCCGTTGACGTAGTTGTCCGCCGCGGTGAGCGGCGCCTCCTTCCACTTCTTCAGGACGGTCGCCGCGCTGACCCCGGCGGGCAGCGTGAACGCGTTGTGCTCGGCGACGAGTTGGGACTCCATCCCGATGCCGTAGCTGTAGGAGTAGCCGTCGCCCGCGACGAAGTGGTTGTTGTACGAGTCGACCTGGCCGAAGCGGACGCGCGGCGCGCGCTCGACGAGGTTCGAGAACAGGTTGTGGTGGAAGGTGACCTTGAGGTGGCCCCGGTCGACCGCGGCGGTGGACGCGCTGTCGCTGTTGCCGATGAGGATCGTCTTGTCGTGGTCGGCGAAGACGTTCCAGGAGGCGGTCACGTAGTCCGCGCCCTTGACGATGTCCAGCTCGCCGTCGTGCTGCTCGAAGATCCGGCCGAAGTACGTGGGCAGCGTGCTGTCGGGGTGGTCCCCGTCGGTGAAGGTGTTGTGGTCCAGCCAGACGTGCGTCGAGCCGTACACCACCGTGCTGTCGTACTCGGAGTTCCAGTTGCCGACGGAGGTGTCGGTCGGGTCCCACTGCGGGAAGCAGTCGAGCGGGCTCTCGAAGGTGAGGTTGCGGACGATGACGTTGTCCACGGCCTTGATCTGGAGGCTGGCGCCCTTGAACCCCGCGCCCTTGCCGAGGCCGACGAGGGTGGTGTTGGCGGGGATCTCCGCCTTGATGGCAGTGTCCTGGTTGGCGGCGGAGGCGCGGCGCAGGCCTTCGGGGCTGTCGTCGGGCTCGGCGTCCAGGTTGGTGCCGTAACCCCAGTTCTCCGGCGAGTACTTCTGCAGATAGGCGTCGAAGTCGTAGCCCGGCGCGGCGAAGGAGTCGCAGCCCTCGGCGTTGGCGTCGATCGTGCCCCTCACCTGGATGATCTTCGGGGCGGTGCCGCCGTTCTTCAACGCGGCCTTGAACTCGGCCCAGGTGGTGACGGTGTACACGTGCGCGGTGTCGGCCGCCGCACCACCGGAGGTTCCCGTGCCGTCGGAGCCCCAGCCGTCACCGGCGGCGAGGGTCCCTCGACCGAGGTCGCCCGACCGGGCCTGGGCCTGGGCGGTGGTGCCGGTGACGGCGAGAGCCAGGGCGGTGCAACCGACCAGCAGGGCCGTCGTCACCGGCCTTGCTGTGACATGCGCATGCCATCTCTGTGTGTTCACTGTGCGGCTCTCCTTCTGGCGGAGGTTCTGTGGAAGGGGGTTACGCGGCCGCGTCCGGCCAGGTGATCCAGGACTCGGGGACTTCCTCGTCCAGCCGGCGCACGTCCCGGTGCGCCAGCACCCGGCGGTGCAGCAGCTCGGCCGCGACGAGACGGGCCACGGCGATCGCGCCCGGCGGGTTGAAGTGGGTGTTGTCCTGCTCGGTCGCGGTCCAGTTGAAGTACTTCTTGGTCTCCTCGACGCCGAGCCGCCGCCACAGGGCGATCGACAGGGCCTGGATGTCGAGCAGCGCCACGCGCTCCTGTTCGGCGAGGGCACGCATCGCCGCCGGGTAGTCGCCGTGGGTCGGCAAGGCGTTGCCGTCCGCGTCGAACTTTCTGCGCTCGACGGGGGTGGCGAGCACGGGCCGCGCGCCACGGGCCCGCGCCCCGTCGACGTACTGCCGCAGGTAGTCCTGGTACGTCGTCCAGGGCTCGGTGTAGCGCGTCGGGTCGGCGCTCTTCTCGTCGTTGTGCCCGAACTGGATGAGCAGGAAGTCGCCGGGCCGGATCACGTCGAGGATGACGTCGAGCCGCCCCTCGTCGACGAAACTCTTCGAACTCCGCCCGTTCACGGCGTGATTGGAGACTTCCAGGTGCTCCCGCAGAAAGAACGCGAGCGCCATGCCCCACCCGGTCTCGGGCGCGGCGTCGGCGTACTTCTGGGCGGCTGTGGAGTCACCGGCGATGTAGAGGGTGCGGCGACGCCGGGTGGCTTGTGCGGTGCCGGTTGCCGCAAGGGCGACCGGAACGGCGGCAAGAGCCGCCGAGGTGACCTGTCTACGCGTAAGGGACACGGACGTGTGCCTTTCAAGCAGAGGGGGGACCCGCGCCCCGTCTTTCAGGGGCGCGGGGCTGTATCAATGTGCGGCTCCGCCGCGTGGGCGCGACCAGCCACAACGGCCCCGCAGCCAAGAACCGACCGAACCACCCGAGTTCTCAGTGATTCGCCTTCCAGTCCGCCTGCGCCTTGTTCAACTGATCGGCCAACGTGTCCAGGAACTGCTTCGCGCTCATCTTCCCGAGCAGCAGCTTCTGGAAGTTCGGCTCGTTGTCGGACTTGGAGATCGTGTTCCAGTCCGGCAGGTAGTACGGCAGCTGCACGATCTTGGTACCGGCCCCGTTCAGCGCCTCCGCGGCCAGCTTGGTGGGCTCGGCCTTCTGGATCCACGCGTCCTTCGCCGCGTCGGTGTTCGCCGGGACCTGTCCCGCCGACTCGTTGAACTTGGAGTTCTCCGCCGCCGAGAGGGCGAACTCGATGAACTTCCAGCCGGCCGCCTTGTTCTTGCTGGACTTGAACAGGCTCATCCCGTCGACCGGGTTGGACACCTGCACCCGGGTGCCGTCGTCCTGCGTCGGGTTCGGGATGCCGCGGAACTTCTCCGCGCCCAGCGCCTTCACGTGGTCCTGGTAGGAGCCGAGGTTGTGGCTGAGCATGCCGATGGTGCCGCTGTCCCACTGGGCGACCATCTTGGTGAAGTCGTTGTTGACGTCGGCGGACGGGGTGTCCTTCTTGTACAGGGCGATGTACTTCTCGAGGGCGGCGACGTTCTTCGGGTCGTTGACGGTGGTCTTGTCGCCGTTCCAGAACGAGGTGATGCCGGTCTGGCCGTACACCGCGTCGAGGGCCGGCGCGATGGCTCCCTCGCCGCCCCGGATGGTGAAGCCGAACTTGTTCTTGCCCTTGTCGGTGAGCTTGTCGGCGGCGTCGTAGAACTTCGACCAGGTGGTCGGTGCGTCCAGTCCCGCCGCCTTGAACAGGTCCGTCCGGTACCACAGCGTGCCGTTGTTGGCGGAGGTCGGCACCTGGTACAGGGCGTCACCGCCGCCCGCGGCCCGGCTGACGTCGAGCAGGTTCTGGCTCAGCTTGCCGCCCAGCGAGCTCCCCTTGAGCCGGCTGTCCAGCGGCTCCAGCGCGCCCTGGACGGCGACCTCGGCGAGCATCGCGGTACCCACGCCGCCGACGTCGGGCAGGCCGCCGCCCTGGATGGCGGTGTCGTACTTCGACTGGGCGCTCGCCGCCGGGATGCCGACGTACTTGACCTTGATGTCCGGGTACTTCTTCTCGAAGTCCGCGATGATCTGCTTCCAGATGTCGGTGCGGACACCGCCGTTGTTGTCCCAGAAGGTGATCTCGCCCTTGCCGGAGCCCTCGGTGCCCTTGTCGCCCGCCGCTCCGCTGCCGTTGTCGCCGCAGGCGGTGGCGGTGAGCGCAAGCACGGAGCCCAGGGCGACGACCGTCGCGGCACGCCCGGTTCTGTGGATGTTGATCTTCATTGATCGGCTCTCTTCTTCTGGATCCAACGGGGTTGTGTGGTCTTGTCAGCGGAAGGAACTGGTGATGCGGAACTGCGTGAACGAGGCCGCGCCGGTGTGTCCCCCGCCGACGGGCGCGAGTGCGAAAAGTCCGAGCAGGGCGCCGACCCAGCGCCAGGAGGTGGCGGCGAAGACCTGGCCGGAGGACTGCCGGCCGCCCCCGACGTCGTAGGAGAACCGGCAGCGCGCCCCCGCCCCGCTCTCGATCCACAGCCGGGCCCGCCCCTCGGGCGCCTCTCGCGGATGCGCGGCGTCGCGCTCTCTCCCCCACTGCCCTGAAGGCGTGGGAGGTGCCCCCATGGCGACCGACTCGGCGAACCGGTGCACGAGCCGCACCGACCCGTCCGCCTCCCGCTGGAGCCCGATCCAGCTGAAAGCGTCCCCGAGCACCGCGAGCCCCGCCCGCGCCCCCGGCTCCTCGCTGTCGAGGCGCAGCTCCACCCCGACGGTGGCGGGAATTCCGGGTAACCGCTGGGTGAGGACGTTCGGCAGTCTGCGCAGGTCGTGCGCGTCCGCCGTCCGTACGCAGCTCAGCCGCAGCCCGTCCCCCGAGTGCTGGGTGGCCCAGCCGTCATGGGGGTTGGCGGTCCACTGCCACTGCCGTCCGAAGCGGCCGCCGGGGAAGTCGTCGTCGGTGGCGGGTGCGCAGGGCGGCTGCGGCGGCAGTCGCGGCTTCCGGTGTACGGCGACGGGGGCGCCCTCGTCACCGAGCACCGGCCAGTTGTCGGCGCCCCAGCGCATCGGCTGGAGGTGGACGACACGCCCGTAGGGCCCGCGCTGCTGGAAGTGCGCGAACCAGTCCTCGCCGGCCCTCGTGCGCACCCAGCCGCCCTGGTGGGGGCCGTTGACCTCGGTGTCCCCCTGCTCCAGCACCACCCGCTCCTCGTACGGGCCGAAGAAGCCGCGCGAGCGGAAGGCGCCCTGCCAGCCGGTCTCCACTCCCCCTGCGGGTGCGAAGATCCAGAACCAGCCGTCGTGCCGGTAGGCCTTGGGCCCTTCGAGGGTGAACCAGCCCGGGATCCGGTCCGCGTCGATGATCACCTTGCCCTCGTCGAGCAGTCCGGTGCCGTCGGGGCGCATACGGTGGCCGGTGAGCCGGTTCTTCACGCCCGCACGGGACTTGGCCCAGGCGTGCACGAGATACGCCTCGCCGGTCTCCTCGTCCCACAGCGGGCAGGCGTCGATGAGGCCCTTGCCCTCCTTGACCAGGTGCGGCCGGGTCCAGGGACCGCGGATCTCCGGGGCGTTGACCTGGAAGATGCCGTGGTCGGGATCGCCCCAGAAGATCCAGAAGCGGTCGTCGTGGTGCCGCAGGGACGGGGCCCACACACCGCAGTCGTGCCGGGGCTTCCTGAATTCCCCCGCGGGTTCCAGGAGCCCGAGCGCGTGTCCGACGAGGGTCCAGTTGACCAGGTCGCGGGAGTGCAGGAGCGGCAGTCCGGGCGCGCGGCCGAAGCTGGAGGCGGTGAGGTAGAAGTCGTCGCCCACGCACAGAAGGTCGGGGTCGGACCAGTCGGCGTCGAGGACGGGGTTGCGGTAGGTGCCGTCGCCGAGGTCTGCCGAGGCCAGCGCCATCAGGGGCTCACCGCCTTCCGCACCAGCGCCGCGGCCTCGCTGCTGCCGAGGGCGCCGTCCGCGACGACGGTGACGACCCGGCGTACGACCGTCTCCCCGGCCGGGATCGGCAGCCGTTCGGTGTGCGCGAGGGAGGATCCGACGCCCGGGTACTCGGCGGTGCGCACGAACCACGGGTCGCGGCGGGTCGCCGCGGTGGCCCCGGCGAAGACGAGGGTCCAGCCCGCGCCCGCGAGGGCGAGCCAGTCGGCGGGGGCCCCGTGGACCGTCTCCTCGCCCTCGGTGTCGGCGGTGAAGACGCGCGGCGCCCGCGCTTCCTTGCGGGCCCGCCAGAAGAAGCCGCCGTAGGCCGCTCCGGGCCGCCCGTTGGTGGCCGGGCTGCCGATCGAGAGGGGGCGGGTGGTCGTGTTGGTGAGGGAGAAGGTGAAGTCCAACGCCCAGGCGGACTCGGTGAGTTCGGTGACGGCGACCGTACGGCGCTCGCGCAGCAGCTCGCCGCCCGCGGCCACCCAGCGCAGCTCCTCCACGAAGCCGTCCGGGTCGCGCAGCTGGAAACCGGAGTGCCGCTGGGCGCCGTGGTTGGCCAGCTCGGTGGGTCCCTGGTCGCGGACGTAGGTGCGCCCGCCCCAGAAGTTGTGCCCCTCGACGTCGGGAACGGCGACACCGACGCCGAGGTGGTGGGTGTGGTCGGCGGGGCTGAGCTCGGTGACGGCCGTGCCGGCCAGGGTGGTGACCGGGTGGAGGTAGGGGCGCGGCGAGAGGCGGGGCGCGAGTTCGGGCCGGGTGACGTACCGGCCGACCGGGCGGCCCGCGACACGCAGGACGAGCGAGTCGGTGCTCTGTGCGTGGTTCATGGGGTGCTCACCTCGCTTCCCACCTTGTTCGCGGCCTTGTTCGGGACGCCGCTCGGAACGTCGTCCGGGGCCTGGTTCGGGGCCTGGTTCGGCCGGGCCCAGGAGGCGCCGAGCTCGGAGTAGAGGGCGAGGGTGTCGGCGGCGGCCGCGACGAGTCCGTCGATGCCGGGCACGACCCTGCGGTTCTCCTCGGGGAGCGGCTCCCAGGCGTCGGCGGGCAGCGCGAGCGGGTCCGGCGCCTGCCGGATCGCCTCCACCACCTTCATGAAGGCACCCGTCGTATCCGGCGCGACCAGCAGTTCGGCACCCTCCGTCAGATGCGCGACCAGGTTCTCCAGCAGGTCCGTGCGGCCGTACTCGATCTCCTCCGGGCCGTGCCCGGACCGCTGCACCAGCACCCGGTCCTGCTTGTACCAGAAGGTGATCCGGCCGCTGCTGCCGTGCACCAGGACGTACGGTTCGCCGGGCCGCTCGGCACAGAGAGTGGCGGCGACGGTGACCCGGCCCCGCGGGGTGGTGATCCGTACGCAGGACGTGTCGTCGGACTCGATGTCGTTGGCGTGCAGCAGCTCGGTCTCGATCGCGGTGACGTCCTCGGCGCGGGTGGATCCGTTGAGCGCCAGGGCGGTGGCGACGGCGTGCGCGAGGGGGTTGGTGAGCGCCCCGTCGATCACGTCCACGCCGTTCAGACGGCGCTTGCCCGCCCACGGCGCCCGCCGGTAGTACGCCTCGTCGCGCGCCCAGGCGCCCGCCCCGCCGATCCCGGCCACCTGGCCGATCGCACCCTGCGCGATCAGCTTCCGGATCGCGGGCACGGCGTGCGAACCGAGCGACTGGAAGCCGATCTGGCAGACGACCCCGGCCGCGGCGACTCCGTCGGCCATCCGGCGGAACTCGGCGTACGACGGCGCGGGCGGCTTCTCCAGCAGGAGGTGTACGCCCTTGCCCGCGGCGATCAGCGCCAGGTCGGTGTGGGTGGGAATGGGCGTGCAGATCACGGCGATCGCGGCGCCGGTGGAGTCGAGGAGGGCGCCGAAGTCGGCCGACTGCTCGACCGTCTGCCCGTTCAGTTCCTCCGCGCTGAGCGGGGTCAGCTCGCAGATGCCCGCCAGCCGTACGAGCCCCTTGTCCTGGAGCCGGCGGATGTTCTCCAGATGCCAGCGGCCGTGACCGCGCGCACCCGCGAGAACGACGGGCAGCGGCAGTTGTCCGGTGGACGTGCTCGACGGAAATTCCTCGGCGGCCCTCATCCCTTCACCGCCCCCGCGCTGAACCCGGTGATCAGCCACTTCTGGATGAAGGCGAAGACGATGACGACGGGGACGGCCGCGATGATGCCGCCCGCGGCGAGCGCGCCCAGGTCGACGCTGTCGGAGCTCATCAGCGTGTTGAGGCCGACGGGGATGGTCTGCTTGCTCTGGTCGCTGAGGAACATCAGGGCGAACAGGAAGTGGTTCCAGGCGTGCACGAAGGCGAAGGAGCCGACGGCGATCAGCCCGGGCCGCAGCAGGGGCAGGACGACGATCCGGAAGGCGGTGAAGCGGTCGCAGCCGTCGACCCAGGCGGCCTCTTCGAGCGAGTACGGGACGTTCCTGATGAACCCGCTGATGAGGATCATCGACAGCGGCAGCTGGAAGACCGTCTCGGCGATGATGACGCTGCCCAGCGAGTTGATCATCTGGAGCTTGGCGAAGATCTGGAAGAGCGGGACCAGGAGCAGCGCGCCCGGCACGAACTGGGAGCAGAGCAGCGCCAGCATGAAGCCGCGCTTGATCCTGAAGTCGAAGCGGGCCAGGGCGTACCCGCCGGCGAGGGCGACGAGGGTCGTCATCACCAGCGTGGCGACGGCGATGAGCACGCTGTTCTGGAAGTAGGTCCCGAAGCTGCGGTCGTTCCACACCTTGTCGAAGTGCTCGAAGGTCATGGGCCAGGGCACGAGCGAGGTCGAGCCGGCCGGGCGGAGCGCGAAGAGCAGGATCCAGTAGAAGGGGATCAGCGTGAAGAGGAGGTAGAGGGAGAGCGGGAGGTAGATGTGCCGGCGCGGGACCTCGTCCCAGGCGCGGCGCTTCCTCCCCGGGCGCTGTCGGGGTTCCTCGGCGAGCGGAGCGGGTGCCACGGGGGCGCTGATCGTGGCGTCCTTGGTGATCACTTGTCCCCGCCTCCGAACTTGCTCAGTCGCAGATAGACGACCGAACAGAAGAGCAGAATCACGAACGCGACCGTGGTGAGGGCGGACGCGTAGCCGAAGTTGTGGGCGTCGACGCTGGTGTTGGCGATGTAGAGCGGCAGGGTCGTCGTCTCGCCCGCGGGACCACCGCCCGTGAGCGTGTAGAGCAGGTCGACGTTGTTGAACTCCCAGACCGCGCGCAGCAGCGTGGACAGGATGATGGCGTCCTTCAGGTGCGGCAGTGTGATGTGCAGGAACTGCTTGAAGCGGCTGGCACCGTCGACCTCGGCGGCCTCGTACAGGTCCTTGGAGACGGACTGGAGGTCGGCGAGGATCAAAATCGCGAAGAAGGGGACACCGCGCCACAGGTCGGCGACCACGGCCGCCGGGAAGACGGTGGAGGTGTCCGACAGCCAGCTGGTGCCGTACTGGCCGATGCCCGCGTCGGCCAGGTAACGGGTGATGCCGGTCTGGGAGTTGTAGAGCAGCACCCAGATCGCGGAGGTCAGCACACCGGAGACCGCCCAGGGCGAGAAGACCAGCGCGCGGCCGACGGCCCGTCCCACGAAGGTCTGGTTGACGATCAGCGCGAGCGCGAGCCCGAAGAGCAGTTGCAGGCCGACCTCGACGAAGACCCACTTGGCGCTGAAGGTCAGTGTGTCCCAGAACTGGGGGTCGCTGGTGAAGGCGTGGGTGAAGTTGTCGAGGCCCGCGAAGCCGTTGCGCCACGGTTTGGTGGGGTTGTAGTTCTGCAGGCTGTAGTAGAAAACGCTGATGACCGGGTAGGCGATGAAGCCCAGCATCAGCAGGCCCGCCGGGGCGATCAGCAGATATGGGAGCTTGCGGGGCGTCGCCGAGCCACGGCGCCGCCGGGGTGGCGCGGGCTGTTTCGCCACGACTGCGGCTTGGGCCATGACTGTTCTCCGTTCTGGCGGGTGCCGTGGAACGCTTGCTGTACTGACAGGAAGCGCTTGCTACGTACACATGGGTGAAGCGCTTGCTGTTTACTGATCGCTGCTTGCTGTTCGAGATGTCGATCGGGTGAGACTCAAAGCGGGGCGGCCCTCGCGGGCACGCTCAGCCCGCGTACGGGTCCGGCACCTTCCCCGGCCGGGCCAGGAACGCGAAGTCGCAGCCGGTGTCCGCCTGGGTGATCTGCTCGTTGTAGAGCGCCCCGTACCCGCGCGCGTACCGTTCGGGCGGCGCCGTCCACTCCGCCCTGCGCCGCTCCAACTCCTCGTCGTCCACGTTGAGCTGGAGCGACCGTGCCTCGACGTCGAGGGTGATCGTGTCCCCGGTGCGTACCAGGGCGAGCGGTCCGCCGATGTGCGACTCGGGCGCCACGTGCAGCACGCAGGCGCCGTAACTCGTGCCGCTCATCCGGGCGTCGGAGATCCGCACCATGTCCCGTACACCCTGCTTCAGCAGATGGTCGGGGATGGGCAGCATCCCGTACTCCGGCATGCCGGGGCCGCCCTTGGGCCCGGAGCCCCGCAGCACCAGCACGCTGTCCGCCGTGATGCCGAGCGACGGGTCGTTGATGGTCCGCTGCATGGTCTTGTAGTCGTCGAAGACGACCACGGGACCGGTGTGCTTGAGCAGGTGCGGCTCGGCGGCGATGTGCTTGATGACGGCTCCGTCGGGGCAGAGGTTGCCGCGCAGTACGGCGACACCGCCCTCGGCCGCGACCGGGTTGTGCCGGGTGCGGATGACGTCGTCGTCGTGCACCTGGGCGCCGGCCAGCTGCTCACGCATGCTGTCGTACGACACCGTCGGCCGGTCCAGGTGCAGCAGATCGGTGATCCGCGACAGGAACCCGGGCAGACCGCCGGCGAAGTGGAAGTCCTCCATGAGGTACTTCTGGCCGCCGGGCCGGACGTTCGCGAGCACCGGCACGGTCCGCGCGATCCGGTCGAAGTCGTCGAGCGTGAGGGTGACACCCGCGCGGCCCGCCATGGCGATCAGATGGATCACGGCGTTGGTGGAGCCGCCGAGCCCGAGGACGGTCGTCACCGCGTCCTCGAACGCGTCCGCGGTGAGGATGTCGGACAGCTTCCGGTCCTGGCGGACGAGTTCGACGATCCTCAGGCCCGCCGCGGCCGCCATCCGGTCGTGCCCGGAGTCGACGGCGGGGATGCTGGACGCGCCGGGCACGGTCACCCCGAGCGCCTCGGCGGCAGCCGTCAGCGTGGACGCCGTACCCATGGTCATGCAGTGTCCAGGAGACCGCGCGAGCCCGCTCTCCAGCTCGGTCATCTCGCAGTCGCCGATGAGTCCGGCGCGCTTGTCGTCCCAGTACTTCCACATGTCGGTGCCGGAACCGAGGACCTCGCCCCGCCAGTGACCGGGCAGCATGGGCCCGGCGGGCACGAAGACGGCCGGCAGGTCGACGGACGCGGCGCCCATGAGCAGGGCGGGCGTGGACTTGTCGCAGCCGCCCATCAGTACCGCGCCGTCGACGGGATACGAGCGCAGCAGTTCCTCGGTCTCCATCGCCAGCAGGTTGCGGTAGAGCATCGGGGTCGGCTTCTGGAAGGTCTCGCTGAGGGTGGAGACCGGGAATTCGAGCGGGAAGCCCCCGGCCTGCCACACCCCCCGCTTCACGGCCTGCGCGCGGTCGCGCAGATGGACGTGACAGGGGTTGATGTCGGACCAGGTGTTCAGGATCGCGATGACCGGCTTGCCGAGGTGCTCCTCGGGCAGGTAGCCGAGCTGGCGGGTGCGGGCCCGGTGGCTGAAGGAGCGCAGACCCGATGAGACGCCGCTGCCGTACCACTGATGGCTCCGGAGCTCCTCGGGGCGCTTGGGCTCCTTTCCGCCCTGGCTCATATGGACCACCCCGCGGCGATGGCGGCGACCTCCGCGCGCTCGGAGTCGGGCAGCTCCCTGCTCGGCGGGCGGACCTCGCGGCGGCACAGGCCGAGCGAGGCGAGGGCCTCCTTGACCACGGTGACGTTGTTGGCGGAGGTGTTCGCCGCGCGCAGCTCCTCGAAGCGGCGGATCTGCTCCCAGACCTTCATGGCGGCCGGGTAGTCACCGGCCCGGAGGGCTTCGATCATGTTCAGGGAGACGGCCGGGGCGACGTTCACGAGGCCCGAGGTGAAACCCGTGGCGCCGGCCGAGAAGTACGACGGGGCGTACGGTTCGGCGAGGCCCGCGACCCACACGAACCGGTCGAGCCCCGCGTCCCGGGCGAAGGCGGCGAAGCGGGCCGCGTCCGGGACGGCGTACTTCACGCCGATCACGTTCGGGCAGACGTCGGCGAGGTCGGCGAGCCGGGCGCCGGGCAGCACCGGGTTGCGGATGTAGGGCACGACGCCCAGTTCCGGCACGGCCTCGGCGATGGCCCGGTGGTAGTCGACCCAGCCGCCCTCCGAGACGTAGGGGTGCACGGGCTGATGGACCATCACCATCTGCGCCCCGAGCTCCCGGGCGTGCCGGGCGGAGGCGATGGCGGTCGGCACGTCGTGTCCGACGCCGACCAGGACGGTGGCGCGGTCGCCGGCCTCGTCGATCGTCAACTCGGTGACGAGCTGCCGCTCTTCGGGGGTCAGGGCGTAGAACTCACCGGTGTTGCCGTTCGGGGTGAGGGTGCGGATGCCGCCGTCGAGCAGCCGACGCAGCAGGGCCCGGTGGGTGTCGCCGTCGATCGTCCCGTCCTCCGTGAAGGGGGTCACGGGGATCGCCACGACCTCGGCGAGCGCCGCCCGCTGGGTCTCGTACGTCGCTGTCATTCCTGTCCGACCTCTTCCTGGGCCGCGGGGAAGGCCCGTTGCACGAACGACTCGATGTGGGCGTGCAGCGCGCGGGCCGCGCCGTCGGAGTCACCGTCGAGGGCGAGGCGCAGGATCTCCCGGTGCTCGCCGGCCTCGCGCTCCCAGGACGGGTCGGCGGCCCAGGCGACCGCCGAGACGAGAGCGGCCTGGTCACGCACTTCGTCGAGCATCCGGCCGAGCAGCGGGTTGCCGCAGGAGACATACAGGGCGCGGTGGAACTCCCGGTTGGCGAGCGAGCGTTCGGCGGTGTCGGAGGCGTCGTCGGCGCGGGTCAGCGCGTCGCGCGCGGCGTCGAGCGACGCCTCGCGCCGTACGGTCCGCCGCAGCGCCTCCGGCTCCAGCAGCAGCCGCACGTCGTACACCTCGCGCGCCATGTCCGCGTCCACCATGCGCACCGTGACGCCCTTGTACTGGTTCATCACGACGAGTCCGGTACCGGCCAGGGTCTTCAGCGCCTCACGCACGGGCGTCTTCGACACCCCGAACTGTGCGGCGAGCTCGGTCTCGACCAGGGCCTGCCCCGGGGTCAACTGCCCGGTGAGTATGCGGTGTTTGATCCCCTCCAGCACGAACTGCGTGCGGGACGGGATCGGAATGGGCACAGAGGTCATGCGCGCCTCTCGGATCTGTATCTGATCTCGTGTATCGCGTCTCATATATGACGTACGAAGTACGACGCGTTGAAGGTAGGAGCGCAGCCGTGTTTCGTCAACGCTTCGAACAAAAGAAGTGGGGGTGACGAAGGAGGTCCGGGCCGACGGACGTTCTCTGCGCGGTGTTCGCTTTCGCGATGCCGGTTGTTGTTCGCCTCACAGAGGAACGCTGGAACGCCCCCTCACACTCGACCGGCGCCCCGTGCGCACTCGGCCTGCGGGCCGTACGCCTCGATGTCGCACCCGATCAGATCGCACACAGCCCTTCCGGAGTCCGTATGCTTCTGCAACTCGGCCGGGCTACGGCTTCCAGCCGGGGTCGCGGCCGCTGAGGCCGATCACGCGGTCGAGGAAGGGCGCATCGTCAGGCACGGGCACCACGGGGCCGAACACGCCCCCGCCCGGGCCGGAACTCTCGGCCGCGCCGGCGAGGAAGCCGTACGCCGCCCGCAACGCGACCTCGTCGGGCTCGTACTCCTGGCCGGTGGCCCGGGCCAGGTCCCAGCCGTGCACCACCAGCTCGTCGGCGGCCACGGCCCCGGCGACCGCACCCGGCAGCGTCACCCCGCCGGCACGGGTCACGCCGGTCCACGCGGCCGGGTCGCGCCAGGCCTCGGCGAGCTCGTCGAGCGCCTTCGGCAGGGCCGCACGCCAGTCGGGCCCGATGTCCGGCACCACGGAACCGGGGTTGGTGTCGGTCGTGACGCCCAGGTCCTTGCGCCCGGCGTCACGGAAGGCGACGGCCAGTCCGCCCAGATGCCCGAGCATGTTGTGCACCGCGAGCCCGGGACAGGGCGTGGCGCGGTCGAGCTGCTCCTGCGTCATCCCCGCCGCGAGGCGTGCCACGATCAGGGCCTGCGGCCCGAGGTCGAAGGTGTCGAAAGTCCGGTCGTCCGTCATCCGCTGCTCCCCGGCTCTTGAGCTCTTCAGCTCGTCGGCTCATCTGTGACTCCACTCCGGAGACAGACCGAAACGGCGCCCGGAACTCATCGCTCCCGGCCGAGGAGATAGGTCGGATGCCCGATCCCCGACCGCCCTCCTTACAACCACGATCACCTGTCATGACATGGACGGTGACGCGTGTGCTGGGTGACCGCAACGCGGGGTTGTACCTGGCCGGAGTGGTGGTCTCGGGCTTCGGCTCGTCGGCGATGTGGCTGGTGTCGGGCATCTGGGTCAAGGACCTGACGGGCTCCAACGGTATGGCGGCCCTGTGCGTGTTCGCCCTCTGGGCCCCCACGCTCGTCGGCCCCGTCCTCGGCGTGCTCGCGGACCGCACCCGCCGCCGGCCGCTCCTGATCGCCCTGAACCTGGCCCTGGCCGCGCTCCTGCCGACGCTGTCGGCCGTGACCACCCGGGAGGGCCTGTGGATCCTCTTCACGGTGCTTTCGCTCTACGGGGCGGCGGGCGTCGTCCATGACGCGGCGGAGTCGGCGCTCATGGCCACGGCTGTCGACAGGCACCTCCTCGGCGACTTGAACGGCCTGCGCATGACGGCGGGCGAGGGCATGAAGCTCCTGGCTCCGCTGACCGGGGCGGGCCTGTACGCGGCGTACGGCGGCGCGAGGGTGGCCGTCCTGGACGCCGGGACGTTCGCCCTCGCGGCCGGGCTGTACGCGCTGCTGCGGGTCCGCGAGGCCCCGCCCGCCCCGGACCCCTCGGCCTTGCGAGCCCGGACCGTCGCGGGCATCCGCCACATCCGGCATCACCCGGAACTCCGGCCACTGATCCTGGCCGCCGCCACGACCATGCTCTTCGCGGGCGTCAACGGCGCCACGGTCTACGCCGTCGCCGAGGGTCTTGGCCACTCCCCCGCGTACGTCGGCCTCCTCTACGTCGCCCAAGGCGCCGGCTCGGTGCTGATCGGCCTGGTCTCGGGTCCCCTGCTCCGCCGACTGGGCGAGCGCCGCTTCGCCGCTTACGGCATCGCCCTCACGGCGGTCGCGGTCGCGCTCCGCGCGGTCCCGTCCGACGCGGTGGCCCTGGTCTGCGGCGCAGTGATCGGCTTCGGCCTCCCCTGCGTCCTGATCGCCGCGTACACCGCCGTCCAGCGCGAGACTCCGGCCCCGCTCCTCGGCCGCACCTCCGCCACCGCGAACACCCTGATGTACGCCCCGAACGCGCTCGGGCTGGCCGTCGGCGCGGGCCTGATCGAACTGGTCGACTACCGGCTCCTGCTCCCGGTCCTCGGGCTGACCCGCCTCCTGACCCTGCCCCCGCTCACCCGCACCTAGAAGACGCACCCCCGGGGTCTGGGCTCAGGCCGGACCCGTCAACACCGCCCGCACGGCGTCCAGATCCCCGTCCGAGGCCAACCCCGCGTGATACAGCCGCAGTTCGGTCGCGCCCGCCGAAGCCGCCCGGGCCGCGTCCGCCGCCAGCGTGCCCGGACTGCCTCCCATCCCTGACACGACCGTGAAGTTGGCGGCCAGTACGGCCGCGTCCCGCCCCTGTTCCGCGAACGGCGTCAGCGGGCCCACTCCACCCGTGCACGGCACCACCACCCCGTCCGCGACGGACAGAATGTGCCCGGGATCGACCCCGGCGTTCGCCCCGCAGTGGTACGACACGGGATCGGCGTGCAGCAACACCTGGAAGCCGGCCGGCGCGGCCGCCCGCACCGCCGCGACCGCCGTCTCCTGGAGCGAACGGGCCACGCCCTCACGCCACGCGCGCGTGGCGGCCGCCGTCTCACCCCCGAGCAGCTTCTCGACGGCCGGCCAGCCGCCGTCCGACGGCACGTCCCCGCGCCACACCGGTTCCAGCGCCTCCCGGACGGCCGACGCCAGGTCATCCGTGTCGAGCCCGCATCCCCCGTACCCCTCCCGGCAGGCCGCGCAGAAGCAGAGCGACATCAGGTACTGCCCGGCGTCCCCGAGCCCCACCCCACCGATCTTGTCGTGGGCGTGCAGATGCGTGAGGCCGTACCAGCCGAGCGACTCCAGCTCCGTACCCAGCGCCCCGGGCCGCACCGCCGCCTCCACCGCGAGGTCGACGAGGTACGCCCGCGTGTCGGCCCGCGCGATGCACGGCGCCCACGCATAGCGGTCCCCGTAGGCGTTGACGACGCAGGTGGACGGATGCTCGGCACCCATCCGGGAGTTGTGCGCGAGGACCACCCATGTGTGGACGTCCAGTCCGGTCTCCGCGAGCGCGTCGGCCGCCTCCCCGTACGCGTCCCCGGGCGCCCACTCCCCGGCGGCGTACGGCCGCAGCGCGCGCCCCTCCCACCGCGCGTCGTCGACGGGGTACAGGACGGCGGCGTGCGAGGCCGTCACGATCCGGTGCCGGGGGTGGCGAGGGGTCAGCGCGCGCGTGGAGTGGTACGCGGAGGCGAGCGTCACCTGCCGCACCCCGAGCCCGGCGATCCGCTCGGCCGCCCCCGGATCCCCGACGACGTCCCACGGATAGACGAAAGCGGACGCCTTCACTCGCCCTCCCCCGGCCGTCCTTCTCCCTCAGGCCCCTCAGGTCCTTCGAGCGGCTCCAGCAGCGCATACCCACGCTCGATCAGCTGCGCGAGCTGCTTCACATGGTCCTCGGTCGGCTCGTGCAGCGGCGGCCGTACCTCACCCACGTCCAGCCCCCGCAGCCGCACCCCCGCCTTGACCAGGGAGACCGCGTATCCGCGGCCCTGGGCCCGCAGGTCGACGAAGGGGCGGTAGAAGCCGTCCAGCAGCCGGTTCGCCGTCTCGTCGTCGCCCGCGTTGAGCGCCGTGTGGAACGCCAGGGCGATCTCGGGTGCGAAGCAGAAGACCGCCGACGAGTACAGCGTGATGCCGATGCCCCGGTACGCGAGCCCCGTCAGTTCGGCGGTCGGCAGCCCGTTGAAGTACAGGAAGTCGCCGGGGACCTCACTGCGCACCGCGCTCACGATCCGCTGCATCAGGTCGAGGTCGCCCACCCCGTCCTTGAAACCGATGATCCCCTCGGTGCGGGCGAGTTCGACCACGGTCTCGGGCGTGAACACGGCGTTGTCGCGCTGGTAGACCACGATGTCCAGCGAGGTGGCGGCGGCGAGTTCCCGGTAGTGCCGCAGAAGCCCCTCCTGCCCCGCCACCACCAGATACGGCGGCATCGCGAGCAGCGCGTCGGCCCCGGCCTCCTCGGCGAGGCGTGCGAACCGTACGGCGAGCGCGGTCCCGTACCCGGCGCCCGCGACGACCGGAACCCGCCCGGCAACCTCCTCCACGGCCGCCCGCACGCACTCCTGGAACTCCTCCGGCGTGAGCGCGTGGAACTCCCCGGTGCCGCAGCAGGCGAAGACGGCGGCGGCACCGGCCTCGACGCCGCGTCGCACGTGCGCGCGGTAGGTGTCGAGATCGAGGGCACCGTCGGGGCCGTACGCCGTGACGGGGAAGAACAGCGGCCCGCTGGGGATGCTGAGCCGAGCGGCAAGGGGGGCTGACGTCACGGACTCTCCCTGGGGCAGGTGCTCACGCACACAACAGCCGGTGCATGTTTCTGATCCATGTCCATATTTCTGAACGCCACCACGCTAAAGCGCGACCTTGGGGCCGGTCAAGCGCGCAAACCCGCGACACAGCAGCGGATTCGCCACCTCCGCGCGACACTTGACGGAGCAGGTCGGCGCTCCTTAGCGTGTCCATGGATGTGAATGCCGTACACGAATACGGCCACTCACGTGGCCGTGAGGAGACACCCGCATGCCCGCTCCCCGCACCGTTCTGCTCACCGGCGCCGCCGGCGGACTCGGCACCCTGATGCGGGGGCTGCTGCCGGACTACGGCTACCAGCTGCGCCTCCTCGACCTGCTGCCCGTCGAGGGCGAGCCGGACGCGCTCACCGCGGACCTCGCGGACAGGGCCGCCCTGCGCGAGGCCGTGCGGGGCGTCGACGCGATCATCCACCTCGCGGGCATCTCGCTGGAAGCCTCCTTCGACAAGATCCTCAAGGCGAACATCGAGGGGACGTACAACCTGTACGAGGCGGCGCGCGAAGAGGGCGTACGACGCATCGTCTTCGCCTCCTCCAACCACGCCGTCGGCTTCACCCCGCGCCCCCAGGGCGAGGCCCCCTTCGACGACAGCGCCCTGATCCCGATCGACACGCCGCGCCGCCCGGACACCTTCTATGGGCTCTCCAAGTCCTTCGGCGAGGACCTGGCGCAGTTCTACTGGGACAAGCACGGCCTGGAGACGGTCTCGGTCCGCATCGGCTCCTGCTTCGCGGAGCCCACCAGCGTGCGCATGCTCTCCGTCTGGATGAGCCCCGAGGACGGCGCCCGTCTCTTCCACGCGGCGCTGACCGCCGAGGACGTACGGCACACGGTCGTCTACGGCTCCTCCGCCAACACCCGCCTGTGGTGGGACCTCTCGACGGCCCGGGCGCTGGGCTACGAGCCGCAGGACGACTCCGAGCCGTACGCCGAGAAGCTCATCGCCGAACAGGGCGAACTCGACCCGGCCGACCCGGACCACGCCCACCTGGGCGGCCACTTCACGACGCACCCGCCGATCTGGCCGTACTGACGACTGGACGGCCGTACTCACGACCTACGACCGGACGGCCGCGCTCACGACCGGGTGGCCGGAAGACGACCCTGCGGCGAGGGCGCGAGAAGGCGGGCGGGCACCCAACGGGCCCGCCCCCCCCCCGGTTGGGGCCCGAACCCAGCCCGGACCCCCCCCCCCCACCCCGCCCCCCCCCCCCCTCCCCGCCCCCCGCCCCCGCCCCGCCCGAGACTGCTACGTCGCCCAGCGAGATCTTCACTCAAAGAGACGGTGGCAGGTACACCGCTGATCACGCGCCCGCTCCCACCCGGTGCGCGCGTCCCGGAG
>NZ_JBHVST010000079.1:0-53444 GCF_042885015.1 Streptomyces sp. NPDC058086
GTCCGGCACGGCACGGTAGTGCATGTTCTACGAGACGGAGGCCCGAGGGTCACGGTTCCGAGGCGGGCGAGGATGCGCTCAGCGCGTCGCCGCGCCGGTGAGTTCCGGTTGTTCCTGCGCCACCTGCTCCAGGGCCTCCCCCGGGTGCGCACCGCCCCTCCGGGGCAGCAGGACGGCGACCAGCACGGTCCCCACTCCCAGGATCACCGCGCCGATCAGGCTGGTGTGCGCCACCGCGTCCGAGAAGGACGAACCGACGGCGTCCGCCATCCGCTGCGCCCCGTGGGCGAGCTGGTCGGCCTGCGCCTTCAGCTGTGCGGCCTTCTCGGTGTTCCCGGCGTGCCCCGCCCGCGCGGCCTGGTCACCGAGCTGCCGGGCCCTGTCACCGATGCCCTGGGCGACCGCGTAGCCCGCGCCGACCGAGTCCTGTGCCGTGGACAGGGCGCCCGCCGGGAGTTTGCTGCCCGCGGTGGCGTCCGAGAGGTGCGAGGAGTACGAACTCGCCAGCACGGAACCGAGGATCGCGATGCCGAGTGAGCCGCCGAGCTCCAGCGAGGTGTCGTTGACGGCGCCGCCGACGCCGAGTTCGGCCTCGGGGAACGCGCCCATGATGGCGTCCGTGCAGGGCGAGAGCGCGAGCCCGATCGCGAGGCCCAGGATGGTCAGGGGCAGCACGAAATCGCCGTACGAGGATGCCGCGTCGACCCTGGTGAGCAGCGCGAGCGCCGTGGTGCCGCCGACCATGCCCGCGGTGACCGTGATCTTCATGCCGACGCGCGGGGTGAGGTACCCGGTGAGCGCCGAGCCGACGAACACGGCCCCGGCGAGCGGCAGCATCCGCACCCCGGTGTCCAGCGCGTCGTAGCCGAGGACGAACTGGAGGTGCTGGGTGAGGTAGTAGAAGGCGCCGAAGACGGCCAGGAAGAAGAGGGCGACGGCGAGGTTGGAGCCGGCGAACCGGCGGTGGGCGAAGCGGCGTACGTCGACGACCGGGCGCGGGTGGCGCAGCTCCCACACCACGAAGGCCACGAGGCCGGCACCCGCGACGACCGCGGCGGTCACGGCTTTGACGCCCCATCCGAAGTGCGGCCCCTCGATGATCATGTAGACCAGCGAGCCGATCCAGACCACGGACAGCAGGCCGCCGACGTGGTCGATGCGGTGGTGGTGCGCGGCCCTGGACGGCGGTACGAGGACGAGGGCGCCGACGATCGCGAGCGCGGCGATGGGCACGTTGATCAGGAACGTGGACGACCAGCCGTGGTGCTCCAGCAGCGCACCGGCGACCAGTGGCCCGGCCGCGATGGCGAGTCCGGCGGTGGCGGTCCACAAGGTGATCGCCTTCGCCCGCTCCTCGCGCGGGAAGGTCGCGGCGAGCAGGGAGAGCGTCGCGGGCATGATCAGGGCGGCGCCGACGCCCATGACGGCACGGGCCGCGATGACCCCGGTGGAGCTGTCGACGAGCGAGCCCGCGACCGCGCCCCCGCCGAAGACGACGAGCCCCAGGATGAGGGCGCCGCGCCGGCTGTACTTGTCGCCGATCGCGCCGAGCAGCAGCATCAGCGCGGCGTACGGGACGGTGTAGCCGTCGATGACCCACTGCAGGTCCGCGCTGGACAGGCCCAGGTCCTGGGTCATGTCGGGGGCCGCGACCGTGAGGGCGGTGTTCGCCATCACGATGATCAGCAGGCTCAGGCAGAGCACCAGCAGCGCCCACCAGCGCCGGGCGTAGGGCCGGCCCATCCCCTCGACCGGTTCGTTCATGACGAGACGCATGACTACGGTCGCCCTCTCTCTCGTTCCTCTTGCACACTGACGTGCAATTGCTCAACCATGTGCAATGTACGTCGATGCACACCGCTGTGCAAATGGAGGAGGTGGAGCCCTTGTGGAGGGCACGAGTGATCACCTCGCGCGGCTCCGGGGGCGTGCAGAATGGCAGCCATGACCACGGGTAGTGCCAGCCGCGCGGATGCGAACCGCCGCCGCATCCTCGACGTCGCGCTCGCGGAGCTGCTGCGCGACCCCGACGCGTCCATGGACCAGATCGCACGGGCCGCGGGCGTCGTACGGCGCACGGTGTACGGGCACTTCCCTAGCCGCGAGGTGCTGATCAGCACGTTGACCGACGGCGCGGTGGAGGCGGTGGCCGCGGCGCACGCGGCGGGCCGGGAGAGTGGCCGGGACCCGGCGGAATCGCTGGTCCGCTCGACGCTCGCCGTCTGGGAGATCGCCGACCGCTACCGGCTGCTGGTCGCCCTCGCCCAGCGCAGCGTCACGGTCCAGGGCATCCGCGAGCGGCTGACGCCGGTGCGCGAGGCCTGCGCGGAGCTGTTGCGGCGCGGCCTCGACCAGGGCGTGTTCGAGTCCGCGCTGCCGGCTCCCGCACTGGCGTACGTGCACGAGCAGATGCTGTTCGCCCTCATGGAGGCGGTGAACGACGGCCTGCTGGCACCGGAAGAGGCGGGCCGCTCCGCCGCGATCACCATGCTGACCGCGGCGGGCGTACCCGCCTCCAGAGCCACCGAACTGGTGACCAAGCTGAGCGATTGAGCTGTTGAGGTTCTTCTTCGCACTTCTTCGGCAAAACACCGAGCGGCCAGGTCTACGGGGGGAGAACCTGGCCGCCCGGCGGCTTGGGGCGCCCCGGAGGGGGGCGGGGCTGTGTCACCATGCGGCTCCGCCGCGTGGGCGCGACCAGCCACAACGGACCCGCAGCTCCAAACGGCGCTTACGCCTTCGCCAGCTCCTTCTCCCCGCCCTGTTCGGGCACCTCCGCGGTGACGACCTCGTCCTCGTCGTTGTCCAGCAGAGTCTTCTCGTCGAACGGCAGCTCACCGGCGAGAACCCGGTTCACCCGCTCCTTGTCGACCTCACCGGTCCACGTACCGATCAGCAGCGTGGCGACCGCGTTGCCCGCGAAGTTGGTGACCGCACGCGCCTCGCTCATGAAGCGGTCGATACCGATGATCAGACCGACACCGTCCACCAGCGCGGGCTTGTGCGACTGCAGACCACTGGCCAGGACGGCGATACCGGAGCCGGAGACACCCGCCGCGCCCTTCGAGGCGACCATCATGAAGAGCAGCAGGCCGATCTGCTGACCGATGCTCATCGGCTGGTCCATCGCGTCGGCGATGAACAGCGAGGCCATCGTCAGGTAGATCATCGTGCCGTCGAGGTTGAAGGAGTAGCCGGTCGGCACGGTGATGCCGACGACCGGGCGGCTGACACCCAGGTGCTCCATCTTGGCGATGAGCCGCGGCAGCGCGGACTCGGACGACGAGGTGGAGACGATCAGCAGGAACTCCCGGCCGAGGTACTTCAGCAGCTGGAAGAGGCTGACCTTGGCGACGAGCTTCGTCAGCGTGCCGAGCACGATGACGATGAAGAGCGCACAGGTGATGTAGAAGCCGAGCATGATCGTGCCCAGCGCCTTCAGCGCGTCCATGCCGGTCTCGCCGATGACGGCGGCCATGGCGCCGAAGGCACCGACGGGCGCGGCCCACATGATCATGCCGAGGATGCGGAAGACCAGCTTCTGGATGTGCTCGACACCCTTGAGCACCGGCTGTCCCGCACGGCCCATGGCCTGCAACGCGAAGCCCACGAGGAGGGCGATCAGCAGGGTCTGGAGCACCTGGCCCTCGGTGAAGGCCGAGACGAAGGTGGTCGGGATGATCCCGAGGATGAAGTCGACGGGGCCCTCGGTGGCGGCCGCGGCCTGCGTGTGCCCGACGCCCTTCACGGCCTCGGTCAGATGCATCCCGCTGCCCGGGTGGATGATGTTGCCGACGACCAGGCCGATGGCAAGCGCCACGAAGGACATACAGATGAAGTAGCCGAGCGCGAGACCGCCGACCTTGCCGACCTTGGCGGCCTTCCGTACCGAGCCGACACCGAGCACGATCGTGCAGAAGATGATCGGGGAGATCATCATCTTGATCAGGCTCACGAAGCCCGTACCGATCGGCTTGAGCTCCTTGGCGAAGTCCGGCGCGGCGAACCCGACGCCGATGCCGAGCAGAACGGCGGTGATCACCGCGATGTAGAGATAGTGGGTGCGATCCCGCTTGGCTGCGGGTGCGGCAGGTGCCGTTTGGGTGCTGGCCACGGCTGCCCTCCTTGACGACGTCATCGGCATCATCCGGCGTGCGGCTCACGTCCGGCGGAACCCGGTGTGCGGCCTGCTCCGGGAGGATCCCGGGGTGCGGCTCACTCGGGGGGAGATCCCGGGGTGCGGCTCACTCCGGGGATGCGGTGACTATCTCCCGCCCTGTGAGGGCGGTCACCCTTCCGTTCATTTAGTTCACACTTACAAGGAGAGGCAGACTGAACGACATGCGCTTCCTCGCCGTCCCGCGACCCCGCAGCCTGGCCGGCCAGCTCTTCGCCATGCAGGCCGTGCTCATCGCGGTGCTCGTCGCCGGGTACGCGCTGTTCAGCTACGTCAGCGACCGCGGCCAGGCCGAGGACGCGGCGGGCCGCCAGGCCATGGCCGTGGCCCGTTCGGTCGCCGACGCGCCCTCAGTCCGCGATGCCATCCGCACCACGAACCCCACCAAGGATCTCCAGCCGTACGCGCTCCAGGTGCAGCGGGACACCGGCGTGGACTTCGTGACGATCATGAACCCGCGGGGCATCCGCTGGACCCACCCCGACGAGACGCTGATAGGCAAGCACTTCCTCGGGCACATCGGACCCGCCCTGCACGGCAAGTCCTTCACGGAGACATACACGGGCAGCCTCGGGGCGTCCGTCCGCGCCGTCACCCCGATCCTGGACAACGGCCACATCGTCGGGCTGGTCAGCGCGGGCATCAAGGTCGAGGCGATCACGCAGCGCGTGCAGGAGCAGGTGACGGCCCTCGTCGGCGTCGCAGGCAGCGCACTCGTGCTCGGCGGCATCGGCACGTACGTCATCAACGCCCGGCTGCGCCGCTCCACGCACGGCCTGAACGCGGCCGAGCTGAGCCGGATGCACGACTACCACCAGGCCGCGCTGCACGCCGTGCGCGAGGGGCTGCTGATGCTGGACGGGCAGTACAGGGTGGCGCTGATGAACGACGGCGGGCGGGAGCTGCTGGGGGTGACGGACGAGGTCGTCGGACACTCCGTGGCCGATCTCGGGCTGCCCGCACCGCTCACCGGCGCCCTGCTGTCGGCGGAGCCACGGGTGGACGAGGTGCATCTGACGGCGTCGCGCGTGCTGGTCGTGAACACCTCCCCGGTGTCCGGCGGCGAGCGGCGCGGCACGGTGGTCACCCTGCGCGATGTGACCGAACTCCAGTCCCTGATGGGTGAGTTGGACTCCGAGCGCGGCTTCACCCAGGCGCTGCGCTCACAGGCGCACGAGGCCGCGAACCGGCTGCACACGGTGGTCTCGCTGATCGAGCTCGGGCGCGCCGAGGAGGCCGTCGAGTTCGCCACCGCCGAGCTCGAACTCGCCCAGACGCTCACCGACGAGGTGATCTCGGCGGTCAGCGAGCCGGTCCTCGCCGCCCTGCTGCTGGGCAAGGCGGCCCAGGCGAACGAGCGGGGCGTGGAACTGGTGGTGTCGGAGGAGAGCGGTATCGACGACGGGCTGCTCCAGACCGGCCTGCCGGCCCGTGACCTGGTGACCGTGCTGGGCAATCTGATCGACAACGCGATGGACGCGGCGCAGGGGACGGTGGGGGCACGGGTGACCGTCACGGCCTTCACGGACGACTCCGGCCTGGTCCTGCGGGTCGCCGACACGGGCGCGGGAGTCGACCCCGCCCACGCGGAGGCGGTCTTCCAGCGCGGCTGGTCCACCAAACCGGCGGGGCCCGGCGGCCGGGGCCTCGGACTGGCCCTCGTACGTCAGGCCGTGAGCCGTCACTACGGCACGCTGACGGTGGCGGAGGCGCGCGGGGGCGGGGCGGAGTTCGAGGCGCGGCTGCCGTTGCCTACGGTTACCCCGGGCGCCCCCGCCGAACCCGTGCCGGGGGCCGCCGGAGAACCGGCCCCGGCCACCACCGAAGGGGCTACCGCCAAAGGGGCCGCCGCCGAGCCCGAGTCCGCCCAGCACGCCCTGCCTGGAGGCGACGTATGACCGCCGACCCCATCCGCGTACTCGTCGTCGAGGACGACCCGGTCGCCGCCGACGCGCACGTCATGTACGTGGGCCGGGTGCCCGGCTTCACGGCGGTCGGCAAGGCGCACACCGGAGCGGAGGCGCGGCGCGCGCTGGACCGTACGCCGGTGGACCTGCTGCTGCTCGACCTGCACCTGCCGGACGTGCACGGACTGCAGCTCGCCCGCTCCCTGCGCGCCGCCGGCTATCACGCGGACGTGATCGCGGTGACGTCCGCGCGGGACCTCGCGGTCGTACGGGAAGGGGTCTCGCTCGGGGTCGTCCAGTACGTCCTGAAGCCCTTCACCTTCGCCACCCTGCGCGACCGCCTCGTCCGGTACGCCGAGTTCCACGCGGCGGTGGGCGAGGCGAGTGGCCAGGACGAGGTGGACCGCGCCCTGGCCACCCTGCGCGCCCCGAGCCCGGCCGCCCTCCCCAAGGGCCTCAGCGCGCCGACCCTGGAGCGGGTCACCCGGGCGCTGCGGGACAGCACCGAGGGCCTGACGGCGGCCGGGGTCGCGGAGTCGGTCGGCATCTCCCGGATCACGGCCCGGCGCTATCTGGAGCACCTGGTGGACGCGGGACGGGCGGCGCGCGCTCCGCAGTACGGGCAGGTGGGGCGGCCGGAGTTGCAGTACCGGTGGGTCAAGGGCTGAGCGCGCGGGGCGTCAGCCGC
This sequence comes from Streptomyces sp. NPDC058086, assembly GCF_042885015.1. Taxonomy (NCBI): domain Bacteria; kingdom Bacillati; phylum Actinomycetota; class Actinomycetes; order Kitasatosporales; family Streptomycetaceae; genus Streptomyces; species Streptomyces sp. NPDC058086. The sequence goes on from NZ_JBHVST010000079.1 coordinate 6,773, forward strand.
TCGGCAGGATCACGGCTCGGCCCTTCACCTTCCCGGCGTGCAGCCGCTCGTACGCGAGGGGTGCCTCGTCGAGGGAGTACGTCTCGGTGTGCACGGAGACGGCGCCGGTGCGGGCGAGGTCGAGGACCTCGATCAGCTCGCCGCGGGAGCCCCGGTAGGGGGCGTGGACCGACACCTCGGAGGGCAGCGCGCCGAAGCCGACGGGCAGGGCACCCCCGCCGATCCCGACGATGCTGATCTCGCCCTCCACCGCGGCGAGCGCCCCTGCGGTCCGCACGGTCGGCTCCGCGCCCACGAAGTCGAACACGGCCTGGGCACCGATGCCGCCGGTGAGTTCCCGTACCTTCGCCGCGGCCCCGGCGTCGGACAGGACGGTCTCGTGCGCCCCGACGCTCCGGGCGAGCGTGAGCTTGTCCTCGCTGACGTCGAGGGCGATCACCCGGGCCGCGGTCATCGCCCGCAGCAACTGGATGGCGACGTGGCCGAGTCCGCCCGTACCGATGACGACGACGGTGGACCCGGGCAGCAGCTTGGGCAGTGCCCGCTTGATCGCGTGGTACGGGGTCAGCCCGGCGTCCGTGAGGGGCACGGCGGCGACCGGGTCGAGACCGTCGAGCGGTACGAGGTGACGGGCGTCGTCGACGATCAGGTACTCGGCCATCGCACCGGGCGCGCCGAGCCCCGGCGGGCGGATGCCGACCTCGTCGGCGCGCAGACAGTGGTTCTCCTTGCCCTCGGCGCACTTGGCGCAGAGGCCGCAGCCCCACGGCCCGTACACGGCGACCGGATCGCCTTCCTTCAGCCCGCTCACCCCGTCGCCGAGCGCGGCGACCGTGCCCGCGCCCTCGTGCCCGAGGGTCAGCGGCAGCGCGTAGGGGAAGTTCTCGGCGGGCCAGCGGCTCGGGGGAAGTGCGGGTGCGTTCCCGCGTCGTTCGGTGCGTGCTGTCGGCGTGCCGGACGAAGGTCCTCGTAGCGGAGCTACTTGGGCCTTTGGCCGGTGCGGCGAGAGTGCGTGCCGGGCGGCGTGGGGGCGTGCCGGGCGGCGTGGGGGCGTGCCTTCACTTCTTCGGGGTCGCTTGGCTCTCAGTGGGACATGAGACCCGGTGGGACTCATGTCCCGCTGAGACATCACAGGCCCATCTCGGTGAACGCCGCAAGGTCACGAGCCGCTGCAAGGTCATTGACGTGGACTAGTCCACGCTCTTACGTTCACCGGGCAGACAACTCGGCCACCAATGACGTCGGCCAGTAGGAGGTCGTGCCCGTGCGCCCCACCGCCGCCCCGCTACTCCTCGCCACTCTGCTCACCGCGACCGCGCTCAGCGCCTGCGGATCGGGCTCCGGAAGCGATCCGGACACCGTGAAGGTCTCCTTCAAGCAGTCCACGGACAACTCGATCCGCGTCATGGACACCTACTTGGGGGAGATGAAGAAGGAGTTCGAGAAGGCCAACCCCGGCAAGAAGGTCGAACTCGTCCCGATCAAGGCCCCGGACTCCGAGTACTACACCAAGCTCCAGCAGATGCTGAGATCCCCCAAGACGGCTCCCGACCTGGTCTACGAGGACACCTTCCTCATCAACTCGGACATCACGAGCGGGTACTTGAAGCCCCTCGACCCCTACCTCGACAAGTGGCCGGACTGGAACCAGTTCATCGACACGGCGAAGTCGGCCGCGAAGGCGCAGGACGGGAAGACGTACGGCGTCCCGGACGGCACGGACACCCGGGGCCTCTGGTTCGACAAGGGCATCTTCAAGAAGGCGGGCCTGCCCGCCGACTGGCAGCCGAAGACGTGGGACGAGGTGCTGGCCGCCGCACGCACCATCAAGGCGAAGGTCCCCGGCGTCACCCCGCTCAACGTCTACACGGGCAAGCCGGCGGGCGAGGCGGCCACCATGCAGGGCTTCGAGATGCTGCTGTACGGGACAGGTGACGGAACCTCGGACCCCCTGTACGACACCGCGTCGAAGAAGTGGATCGCGGGCAGCCAGGCCTTCAAGGACGCGCTCACCTTCGTGCACACGGTCTACAAGGAGAAGCTGGGCCCCGATGTCTCGGACGCCCTGGACCCGAACTTCCCCACGAACGTCCGCGGCGAACTGATGCCCAAGGGCAAGCTCGGCATCAACCTGGACGGCAGCTGGCTCCCGCAGGACTGGCTGAAGGGCGCGGGGCACGAGTGGCCCGAGTGGTCGCAGAAACTCGGCCTCGCCTATATGCCGACGCAATCCGGCCAGGCCCCCGGCAAGGTGAGCATGTCCGGCGGCTGGACCTGGTCGATCCCCGCCAAGGCGTCCAACCCGGACCTCGCCTTCAAGTTCATCGAGACGATGCAGACCAAGGCGAACGCGCAGAAGTGGTACATCGCCAACTCCGGCATCGCGGTGCGGGGGGACGTGGCCTCCGACCCCGGATACGTGAAGGCGCAGCCCGGCATCAAGTTCTTCACGGACCTGGTCGCGAGCACGCACTACCGCCCCGCGTACCCGGCCTATCCCAAGGTCTCGACGGCCGTCCAGGAGGCCATGGAGGGCGTGACGACGGGTGACAGCTCGGTCGACAAGGCGGCGAGCGGGTACGACGAGGAGCTGAAGACGGCCACCGACAACCAGGTGATCAGGAAGTGAGGCTGCGCCGCACCCTGACCCGCGCCCTCCCCCTCACCCCCGCCGTCGCCCTCCTGCTCCTCTTCCTGGCGGGCCCGATCGCGTACTGCGCGTACATCGCCTTCACCGACCTCCAGCTCACCGGCCAGGCGCACTCGTCCTTCGTCGGCTTCGAGAACTTCCGGGCGGCGTTCAAGGACGACGCGTTCCTGAACGCGGTCTGGCTGACGCTGGTGTTCACGGTCCTGTCGTCACTGGTCGGCCAGAACACGCTGGGCCTGGCGCTGGCATCGCTGATGCAGCGGGCGTCGAAGCCGGTGCGGACGGTCGTGGGCGGGATCGTGATCACGGCGTGGGTGCTGCCGGAGGTGGTGGCGGGGTTCCTGCTGTACGCGTTCTTCCGACGGGAAGGCACGCTGAACGCGATCCTGGACTGGCTCCACCTCCCCACCCAGAACTGGCTGTTCACGCTGCCGATCCTGGCGGTGTCGTTCGCGAACGTCTGGCGGGGGACGGCCTTCTCCATGCTGGTGTACTCGGCGGCCCTGAACGAGATACCGAAGGAGATCACCGAGGCGGCGGAGGTGGACGGGGCGGGTGGCTGGCGCCGTATGTGGCACATCACGCTGCCGATGATCCGCCGCTCGATCGGCACGAACCTGATGCTCAACACCCTTCAGACGCTGTCGGTGTTCGGGCTGATCTGGGTGATGACGAGGGGCGGCCCGGGGAACAGGAGCCAGACGCTGCCGCTCTTCATGTACGAGCAGGCCTTCCAGAAGAGCATGATCGGATACGGCACCGCGGTGGCGCTGCTCCTGCTGGTGGTCGGCTCGCTGTTCTCGCTGGTGTACATGCGGCTGCTGCGGACGGAGGTGTGACATGTCGGTCCGTACGACACTGAGGTCCCGCCGCACCGGCCGCCGGCTGGCCGCCGACGCGGGCCTGCTGGCGGTGGCCGCCGCCTTCGCCCTCCCCCTCGCCTGGGTGGTCCTGTCGGCCCTCGACCCGCACGCGGGCCTCAGGGTGAAGGTTCCGGACGGCCTCACACTGGACAACTTCGACGCGGTCCTGAAACCGGACATCACCTACACACCGCTGCTCAACAGTCTGATCCTGTGCGGGGGCGGGACGCTGCTCACGGTGGTGTGCGCGGCGCTGGCCGCGTATCCGCTGTCGCGGTTCCGCTCGCGCCTGAACCGCCCCTTCCTGCTGACGATCCTCTTCGCGACGTGCCTGCCGATCACGGCGATCATGGTCCCGGTGTACGCGTTGTTCGTACGGGTGAACCTCATCGACACCGTGCAGGGCACCATCTTCTTCTTCGCCGCGTCCCAACTCCCCTTCGCCATCTGGCTGATGAAGAACTTCATGGACGGCGTGCCGAAGGAACTGGAGGAGGCGGCGTGGACGGACGGGGCGTCGTCGCTCCAGTCCCTGGTACGGATCGTGCTGCCGCTGATGGGGCCGGGGGTCGCGGTGGTGACGGTCTTCTCGTTCGTGATGATGTGGGGGAACTTCTTCGTCCCGTTCATGCTCCTGCTGACACCGGACCAGATGCCGGCGTCCGTGAGCATCAACGACTTCTTCGGAAATCGGGGGACGGTGGTCTACGGGCAGCTGGCCGCGTTCTCGGTCATCTACTCGACGCCGGTGATCCTGCTGTACGTGCTGGTGTCCAGGCGGCTGGGCGGGGGGTTCGCGTTGGGCGGCGCGGTCAAGGGGTGAGAGCCGGGCCGGTCTCGCCGAGGCGCCTGGTGACCGTGACGGGAAGGGGCGGCGAGGGCAACACCGTATGTTCGTACGATCCGTGATTGTGGCCGAACAGACCGTAGTCACCACCGCCCCGGCCCCATACTTTGTGCGCGTGCAGCGACCGCAAGCCCCTCAGCCCACCCCGCCCTTCAACGCTCCGGCCGCCCGCAGACTGCGGGCTGCCCTCGGCATGGGCCCCGAGCACGTCGCGTACGGAATGCGAGCCTCGTACGGGCTGCCGTACGTCACCCCCGACCTCGTAGCGGCCTGGGAGAGAGGGACGACCACCCCCAGTGGGCCAGAACTCACCGCGCTGGCAGGCGTGTTGTGGTGCTCACCGGGTGAACTCATCGGCGCGCCAAGGACGTTGCGCGAGCACCGCGTGTCACGCGGGCTGGCCCAGGAGGACATCGCCCGTACCGTCGGCCTCGAACTCCTCGCCTACCAGCGGATGGAGGAGGCCGACGAGTGGCGCGGCAACGACCGGCAGTCGGTCGCCCTCGCCGACACCCTCGAACTGTCGCTGCGGGACTTCATCACCGTCACCGGACGCGACACCAAGCTGGCCGAGCTGCTGCGCAGCGCGGTGACGACGCGCTGGCAGGCGTATGTCCGTCCGGTCGGGAAGATGATCCCGCTGGACCGGCGCCTCCTGGAGGACGTCCTCCAGGAGATGCACACCGAGTACCAGGGGCAGATGGTCGTCACGCTCAGCTGGGGCGGCGGATCGGCCGCCGCGGACGCCGACGACTCCGGCCGCGACTTCCTCGACCGGATCGTCGATCACTTCTGGGCGATGCTCCAAAGAAGCACGTACTGAGTAGAAGCACGTACTGAGTCCGCTCGACCCGAGGTCGTGCGACCCGAGCCGGTGCGACCTAGAACACCGACTCCGCCTCGTCCATCCGGTCCTTCGGCACCGTCTTCAGCTCCGTGACCGCCTCCGCCAACGGCACCATCAGCACATCCGTGCCGCGCAGCGCCGTCATCCGCCCGAAGTCGCCCCGGTGCGCCGCCTCCACCGCGTGCCAGCCGAACCGCGTGGCGAGCACCCGGTCGTACGCGGTCGGGGTGCCGCCCCGCTGCACATGGCCGAGGATGACCGGCTTGGCCTCCTTGCCGAGGCGCCGCTCCAGCTCGTACGCCAGCGCCGTGCCGATGCCCTGGAAGCGCTCGTGGCCGAACTGGTCGATGGCGCCATGGCCGTAGTCCATGGTGCCCTCCACGGGGTGGGCGCCCTCGGCGACGCAGATGACCGCGAACTTCTTGCCGCGGGCGAAGCGCTCCTCGACCATCGCCATCACGTCGGACGGGTCGAAGGGGCGCTCGGGCAGGCAGATGCCGTGGGCGCCGGCCGCCATGCCGGACTCCAGGGCGATCCAGCCCGCGTGTCGGCCCATGACCTCGACGACCATCACGCGCTGGTGGGACTCGGCGGTGGTCTTGAGGCGGTCCATGGCCTCCGTGGCCACACCCACCGCGGTGTCGAATCCGAAGGTGCGGTCCGTCGACGAGATGTCGTTGTCGATCGTCTTGGGGACACCGACCACCGGCAGCCCCGCGTCCGACAGCATCCGGGCGGCCGTCAGCGTGCCCTCGCCGCCGATCGGGATCAGCACGTCGATGCCGAACTCGCGGGCCATGTCCTGCGCGTTCTCGCAGGCCTCGCGGAGCCGGTCGCGCTGCAGCCGCGAGGAGCCGAGAATCGTGCCGCCACGGGCGAGGATGCCGCTGACCGCGTTGAGGTCGAGGGTGCGGTAGCGGCCGTCGAGCAAGCCCGCGTAGCCGTCCTCGAAGCCGATGACCTCGTCCCCGAAATTGGTGACCGCTCGGTGCACGACCGACCGGATCACGGCGTTCAGGCCCGGGCAGTCGCCGCCTGCGGTGAGAACTCCGATACGCATCGTGCTGTGTCTCCTGCTCGCTGCTGGTACGTGTGAGCCGGTCCGATTGTTTCACGAGACGAAGGGCACCGACGATTCTCTCCTCCCCACCAGGCCGTTTGTCCTGGCGGGCGCCCTAGCTACCCTCAGAGGTATTGTCAAGAGGGTTCCGCTCACCCCAGTGGGCCATTTTTCCGAGCCCCGAAACCACCCAGCGCCGCAACGGATGGAGAGCACGCGTGACCCGCAGCGTCTACGTGACCGGGATCGACCGCGGCGACGGCCGCCAGGTCGTCGAGCTGGGGGTCATGGAGCTCCTGACTCGCCAGGTCGACCGGGTGGGCGTCTTCCGTCCACTCGTCCACGACGGCCCGGACCGGCTCTTCGAGCTGCTGCGCGCCCGCTACCGGCTGACCCAGGACCCGGCGAGCGTGTACGGCATGGACTACCACGAGGCGTCCACGCTCCAGGCCGAGCAGGGCGCGGACGAGCTGGTCTCCACCCTCGTCGACCGGTTCCACCTCGTCGCCCGCGACTACGACGTCGTCCTCGTCCTGGGCACCGACTTCGCCGACACCCAGTTCCCGGACGAGCTGGCGCTGAACGCGCGGCTCGCGAACGAGTTCGGCGCCTCCGTGATCCCCGTGGTCGGCGGACGCGGGCAGACCGCCGAGTCCGTGCGCGCCGAGACGCGCAACGCCTACCGCGCGTACGACGGTCTGGGCTGCGACGTCCTCGCCATGGTCGTGAACCGGGTGGCCCCGGCCGACCGCGCCGAGATCAGCGAGCGGATCGACCACCGTCTGCCCATCCCCTGTTACGTCCTGCCGGACGAGCCCGCCCTCTCCGCGCCCACCGTCGCGCAGATCACCCACGCCCTCGGCGGCAAGGTGCTCCTCGGCGACGACGCGGGCCTCGCCCGGGACGCGCTCGACTTCGTCTTCGGCGGCGCGATGCTGCCGAACTTCCTGAACGCCCTGACCCCGGGATGTCTCGTGGTCACCCCGGGCGACCGCGCCGACCTGGTCATCGGCTCGCTCGCCGCGCACAGCGCCGGCACCCCGCCCATAGCCGGCGTGCTCCTCACCCTGAACGAGCGGCCCAGCGACGAGGTCCTCACCCTCGCGGCCCGTCTCGCCCCTGGCACCCCGGTGATCTCGGTGGCCGGGAACTCCTTCCCCACCGCGGCCGAACTCTTCTCCCTGGAGGGGAAGTTGAACGCCGCTACCCCCCGCAAGGCGGAGACCGCCCTCGGCCTCTTCGAGCGGTACGTCGACACCAGCGACCTCCTCAGGCGCGTCTCCGCGCCGAGCAGCGACCGCCTCACCCCGATGATGTTCGAGCACAAGCTCCTCGAACAGGCCCGCTCCGACAAGCGCCGCGTCGTGCTCCCCGAGGGCACCGAGGCCCGCGTCCTGCACGCCGCCGAGGTGCTGCTGCGCCGGGGCGTGTGCGAGCTGACGCTGCTCGGTCCTGTCGACCAGATCCGCAAGAAGGCCGCCGACCTCGGCATCGACCTGGGCGGCTGCCAGCTGATCGACCCGGTCACCTCCGAGCTGCGCGAGCGTTTCGCCGAGAAGTACGCCGTCCTGCGCGCCCACAAGGGCGTCACCGTCGAGCTGGCGTACGACGTCGTCGCCGACGTGAACTACTTCGGGACGCTGATGGTGCAGGAGGGGCTCGCCGACGGCATGGTCTCCGGCTCCGTGCACTCCACCGCCGCGACCATCCGGCCCGCCTTCGAGATCATCAAGACCAAGCCGGACACCAAGATCGTCTCGTCCGTCTTCTTCATGTGCCTCGCCGACAAGGTCCTGGTCTACGGCGACTGCGCGGTGAACCCCGACCCGAACGCCGAGCAGCTCTGCGACATCGCCATCCAGTCGGCCGCCACCGCCGAACAGTTCGGCGTCGAGCCCCGGATCGCGATGCTGTCGTACTCGACGGGTACGTCCGGGTCGGGCGCCGACGTCGACAAGGTGCGCGAGGCCACCGACCTGGTGCGGCTGCGTCGCGACGACCTGAAGATCGAGGGGCCCATCCAGTACGACGCCGCGGTCGAACCGACCGTCGCGGCGACCAAGCTGCCGGACTCCGAGGTCGCCGGGCAGGCCTCCGTGCTGATCTTCCCCGACCTCAACACCGGCAACAACACCTACAAGGCCGTACAGCGCTCGGCCGGCGCGATCGCCGTCGGCCCGGTCCTGCAGGGCCTGCGCAAGCCCGTCAACGACCTGTCCCGCGGCGCGCTGGTACAGGACATTGTCAACACGGTCGCGATCACGGCGATCCAGGCCCAGACTCCGAGCAGGGCATGACCACCACCGTCCTCCACCCAGAAGGCACCCCCGCCGTGACCGCCACCCGCGTCCTCGTCCTCAACTCCGGCTCCTCGTCGGTGAAGTACCAGCTGCTCGACATGCGCGACAGCAGCCGTCTCGCCATGGGCCTCGTCGAGCGCATCGGCGAGGGCACTTCCCGGCTGAAGCACACGGCGCTCACCACGGGCGAGACCCGCGAGACGACCGGCCCCATCGCCGACCACGCCGCCGCGCTCAAGGCCGTCGCCGAGGAGCTGGCCAAGGACGGCCTCGGCCTGGACTCCCCCGAGCTGGCCGCGATCGGCCACCGGGTGGTGCACGGCGGGAAGCAGTTCACCGAGCCCACGGTCATAGACGAGGCCGTGCTCGCCGAGATCGAGCGGCTGATCCCGGTCGCCCCGCTGCACAACCCGGCGAACCTGATCGGTATCCGTACGGCCCAGGCGCTGCGCCCCGACCTGCCCCAGGTCGCCGTCTTCGACACCGCCTTCCACACGACGATGCCGGAGTCGGCGGCGCGCTACGCGATCGACGTGAAGACCGCCGACGAGTACCGCATCCGGCGCTACGGCTTCCACGGCACCTCGCACGCGTATGTGTCCCGGGCGACGGCCGAACTCCTGGGCAAGGCCCCCGAGGACGTGAACGTCATCGTGCTGCACCTCGGCAACGGCGCGTCCGCCTCCGCCGTACGGGGCGGCCGCTGCGTGGACACCTCCATGGGGCTCACGCCGCTGGAGGGACTGGTCATGGGCACGCGGTCGGGCGACGTGGATCCCGCGGTCATCTTCCATTTGACGCGTGTTGGCGGGATGTCCACGGACGAGATCGACACTTTGCTGAACAAGAAGAGCGGCCTGATCGGTCTGTGCGGCGACAACGACATGCGGGAGATCCGTCGCCGTGTCGACGAGGGTGACGAACAGGCGCGGCTCGCCTTCGACATCTACATCCACCGCCTGAAGAAGTACATCGGCGCCTACTACGCGGTACTGGGCCGGGTGGACGCGATCGCCTTCACCGCCGGAGTGGGCGAGAACGCCGCTCCGGTGCGCGAGGCCGCGGTGGCCGGCCTGGAGGAACTCGGCCTGGCGGTCGACGCCGACCTGAACGCGGCTCGAGGGGACGGGCCCAGACTCGTCTCCCCCGAGGGCGCACGGGTCGCGGTCGCCGTGGTGCCGACCGACGAGGAACTGGAGATCGCCACGCAGACCTACGCACTCGTGGGCGCGTCCCACGACCTCATCTGAGCGGCACCACGCCACCTCGAACGGGCGACACCGTGCAACCTCACCTGAGCGGCAGCGCGCCCCTTTGTATCTTCCGCCAGACGGAATATTCCGTAGCGAAACAAACCGATAGGATCGCCCTATGCGCCGTTCGAAAATCGTCTGTACTCTCGGCCCCGCGGTCGACTCCCACGAGCAGCTCGTCGCGCTGATCGAAGCCGGCATGAACGTGGCCCGCTTCAACTTCAGCCACGGCACGCAGGCCGAGCACCAGAGCCGCTACGACCGGGTCCGGGCCGCCGCGGCCGAGACCGGCAAGGCCATCGGCGTCCTCGCCGACCTGCAGGGCCCGAAGATCCGTCTGGAGACCTTCGCCGAGGGACCCGTCGAGCTGGTGCGCGGTGACGAGTTCACCATCACCATCGAGGACGTGCCCGGCGACAAGCACATCTGCGGCACGACCTACAAGGGCCTGCCCGGTGACGTCTCCAAGGGCGACCCGATCCTCATCAACGACGGCAACGTCGAGCTGAAGGTCGTCGAGGTCGACGGTGCCCGGGTCAAGACGGTCGTCATCGAGGGCGGTGTGATCTCGGACCACAAGGGCATCAACCTGCCCGGCACGGCCGTGAACGTACCGGCGCTGTCCGAGAAGGACGTCGAGGACCTGCGCTTCGCGCTGCGGATGGGCTGCGACATGGTCGCCCTGTCCTTCGTGCGTGACGCGGGCGACGTGAACGACGTGCACAAGGTGATGGACGAGGAAGGCCGCCGGGTCCCCGTCATCGCCAAGGTCGAGAAGCCGCAGGCGGTCGAGAACATGGAGGCCGTCGTCGCGGCGTTCGACGCCGTCATGGTGGCCCGTGGTGACCTGGCCGTCGAGTACCCGCTCGAGAAGGTCCCGATGGTGCAGAAGCGCCTCGTGGAACTGTGCCGCCGCAACGCCAAGCCGGTGATCGTCGCGACCCAGATGATGGAGTCGATGATCACCAACTCCCGCCCGACCCGCGCCGAGGCCTCCGACGTCGCCAACGCGATCCTCGACGGCGCCGACGCGGTCATGCTCTCGGCCGAGTCGAGCGTGGGCGCGTACCCGATCGAGACGGTCAAGACGATGTCGAAGATCGTCGTGGCGGCCGAGGAAGAGCTCCTCTCCAAGGGTCTGCAGCCCCTGGTCCCCGGCAAGAAGCCGCGCACGCAGGGCGGTTCGGTCGCCCGTGCCGCCTGCGAGATCGCCGACTTCCTCGGCGGCAAGGGCCTGGTCGCCTTCACCAAGTCCGGTGACACCGCCCGCCGGCTCTCCCGCTACCGCGCGGCCCAGCCGATCCTGGCCTTCACCACCGACGAGGGCACCCGCAACCAGCTCGCGCTGAGCTGGGGCGTCGAGTCGCACGTCGTGCCGTTCGTGAAGAGCACCGACGAGATGGTCGACCTCGTCGACCACGAGCTCCAGAAGCTCAAGCGGTTCAACGACGGCGACATCGTCGTGATGACCGCCGGCTCGCCCCCCGGCGTCCCCGGCACCACCAACATGGTCCGGGTGCACCACCTGGGCGAGAGCGGCCGCACCGCCTGACCCGCGGCCCCCGTACGCCACTGAGGGCGCCTCCTGCGACAGGGGGCGCCCTCGGTGTGTGCTGATCACGGGTGGTTACGGCAGCACGTCGGCCGACTGCTGATACGCCTCCGGGCTCACAGGACTGTGGCCCGGCCCTCCGACTGAGCGGAGGAACCGGGCCACAGTCCTTTGTGCGGCTCCCGAACGGGTCTTGGTCGTGACCGGCCGTCAGCCGGTCACGTACTGGTGCAGCCCGGGTATGGTCAGCGTGCCGCCGAACTGGCCGGCCTGTACGACCTTCACCTTGGTGAAGTAGATCAGCGGTATGTTCAGCGGCGGCGGGTTGTCCGGGCTGAACGTGATCGGGATCAGGCCGAGCAGGTTGCCGGAGATGCTTTCGGTGTACATCACCGTCTTGCCGTCACGGATGGTGGACGTCGTACCGCTGCCGGCCTGCACGTGGTACGTCTTGCCGGACTGCTTGTCGTTCACCGTCTGGTGCAGGTCGCCGATGTCCGTGCCGTCGGAGATGACGTACTTCAGGACCTTCTTGACGGTGCCGTTGGCGGTCTTCACCTTCACGATGCCCTGGTAGTCCGCGCCCTTGAGGAGCAGCGAACTGGCGTTCAGGTACCAGGGGTCGTCGGGCAGGGTCACCGGGTTGTCGACGCCGCCCTCGGCGTCGGTGGCGACCGGGCAGTCCGCCGCGTTGGTGGTGGAGCTCGCGGACGGGCTGGGGGACGAGGTGGCCGCGTCGGTCGCGTCCTTGAGCGCCTTGGTGGTGCCCTCGGCCGCCTTGGTCGCCGTGTCGGTCGTGTCCTTCACGGTGTTCTTGACCGTGTCGGCGACCTTGCCGGTGGTGTCCTTGACCGTGTCGGACGTGGTCTTGTCGCCGGAGTCCTTGGTCGCGCTCGCCGAGGCGGGCGCGGAGGCCGACGGCGTGGAGCTCGCGGTGGCGCTCGCCGTGGAGTCGCTGCCGCCGGTGAAGATGCCCGTGATCGCGTCGCCGATGGTGCCCAGCAGGTCGCCCCCGCTGCTCGCGGACGCCGACGGGGTCGCCGCGGTGCCGCCGCCACTGCTCTGCGCCGACTTGCTCGCGGACGGCGTCGGCGTGGACCCGGCCTTGTCGTCGGAACCTGAATCCGACGAAGAGGTCTTGTCCGGCGACGAGGACGCACTGGCCGAGGGGGTCGGCTCCGGCTTGTCGGCGGACGCGGAAGCGCTCGCCGAGGAAGAGGAGGACGCCGAGGCGGAGGGGGTCGGGCTGGCCGACGTGTCCTTGCCGTCCACGGCCTCGACGCACTTCTGGTACTCGTCGGCCGTCAGGCTCTTGGCGGGCGAGTGGTCGTCGGCCTGGGCGAGTGTCGGCGTGAACCCCATCCCCATGAGGACCGCGGTCGGCATCGCCGCGATGGCGACGGCCTTGCCCGCGGGCACGTGGAACCTGGTGAACAGCGGCTTCCTCGGGGCCGCGTGACGCGGCCCGGTTCTCACCCGGGACTCGTCCACCTCGGTCCCGCGGATCACCTCGTCAGCCGGCACTGTGCCTCCCGTTCGCCCCGTGAGCGGAGCTCATTCCTGACAGGTCCCTGGGCTCGCCCGACTCGTCGGCGACCGCGGGGCCCGCGCTGTCGGCACCGTGCTGGATGCCCGTGGACTCCGGGCTCTGCGGCAGGTGCGGGGTGTTCGGGGTGGTGTCGAGGGCGTCCGGGGCGCCGCCCTCACTCTTGTGCGCCGGCGCACCCTGTTCCTCGCCGGGCTCGCCAGGAACCCAGGAGACCGCCATCGCGCCGCCGGTCATGGCGAAGAGGAAGCCGATGAGGAAGCCACCGAGGTTGGACACCGGGATGGAGACCAGCGCGAGCAGGATCGCGGCGACCCCGGCGAAGGTCCGTACGTGCTTCTGGAACCAGAGACTGATGCCCAGGACCCAGAGCAGCACGCCGATGATCAGGGAGCCCGCGCCGGCGGTGGTGGACATCGCCAGCGTCAGATGGCCGATCTGGAGGTTCGCGTACGGGAAGTAGGCGATGGGGAAGCCGCCGAGCAGGATGAACAAGCCGGCCCAGAACGGGCGATCGCCCCTCCAGGTACGGAAGTTCCGCCGGAAGACTTGGAGGTAGTGCTCGCTCTGCCCGGGTGACTCGGCGCTCATGGAAACGGCTCCCTGGAACGGCTTTACTGTGTGGCGTACGCGCTTGAGTAGTTCACGTACTGCGGGAAAAGGTGGGGCGGGCGGGGCAGCTGCCGGCTCCCCCGCCCGCCCCTGGAGTGCCTAGTAGCACTCCTTGACGCCCTTGGACAGCGACATCTTCAGGCCGCTGAGCTTGAACGTACCGGCGGTGGTCGCCCACGCCGTCTGCTTCACATCGGTCAGGTCGGCAGAGTCGGCCTGCTGGGCGAATCCGTACGGGTTCGCCTGGTCGCCCTTGCTGATGCCCGGACCCTTGCTGGCGTCCTTGGCCGCAACACCGATGTCGATGTTGTGGAACACCGCGTCGGCCTGCAGGTCCTCGACGTCGATGTACAGGTTCTCGGCCTGGACCGGCGTGCCACCGCCGCCCGCCTTCAGGACCAGACTGACCGATCCGAGCAGCGGGATGTTCGGGGTGACCACGGACTGGCACATGTTGGTGATCGACGCGGACTTGAACGCCGAGACCGCGACGGGGTGAGCCGTCTTCTGACCGTCGAGGGTGTACCCCGAGTCGATGGCTCCGTACTGCGAGAAGCCTTCTCCGTGGAGCGAGTCCGCCGTCACCTTGAACGACTGACCCGACACACTGAACGACGCGGCGAGAGCGCCCTGCGCGAGGGCGACACCTATCGCTGCCGTGGCGGCCACGCTGGGCACCATCACGACCGCGAACCGCTTCCATCTGGTCCCGCCACGCACCTGGGACTCCATATTTCCTCCTTCTCGGACGTACATCTCCTGGCCCTGACTGACCCATGTCGGCGGCTCAGCCGGGCAGGGATGGGAGAAGTGCTACGTCCTCGGGAAGGAGAGCGCCCGTACTCGTCGAGCGCCAACTGCGCCCGACATCACCGGCGATCACCCCCGAGCGACAACCACTGGTCGCGCCTGACACGCATCACGCACAACCTGCTGGACAGGCTCCGCCGAACGGCAGAGACCCCCCTGTCCAAGGGCCGGCGCCACTGCCGCCGCCCCTACTCGGTGGGGACCCAGAAAACCCCTTGACCCGATTGGTTGTCGGGGTAGGGGGGAATGGACCGAGCGTCGCCGATCGTGGTGCATTCTCGCCGCCCGCACAAGGGGGTTCGTTACTGGCTAGTAACGGCCGGATAACCGAACAACGACCCGGCGGTATCGGTCGACAACTCTGGGTGGCACCAAGGGGGACACCAAAACAGTTGATCCATGGACAAAATCCGACAGATCAACGCCCCTGACTTACTCCAAGTAACAGCGGCCGCGTTTACCAAGTTTTGGTAAAGCGCGGCCACCTGCCGCTCTCTCGGCAAATCTTTCACCTGGGCATCACACGCCCCGGCGTTTAGGAACAGGTCAGAACACCGGGCGGAACCCGGTCCGGGAGCCGATCAGAACAGCGCTCTCGCCAGCGCCCGGCGCGCCGCGATCACCCGCGGATCGTCGCCACCCACGACCTCGAAGAGCTCCAACAGCCTCAGCCGTACGGCATCCCGGTCGTCGCCCGCCGTGCGCTGCACCGTGTCGATGAGCCGCCCGAACGCGTCTTCGACGTGCCCGCCCACCAGGTCGAGGTCCGCGGCCGCGATCTGCGCCGGTACGTCCTTGGGCTTCTCGGCGGCGTCCTTGCGCACCTGGAGCGGGTCGGCGCCCTGTACGCGCTGCAGCAACTCGGCCTGCGCGAGGCCGAGCTTGGCCTCCGTGTTGCCCGGGTCGTCGCTCAGCACGTTCTTGTACGCCTGTACGGCACCGCCGAAGTCACCCGCGTCCAGGGCCTGTACGGCGGCCTCCAGGAGCGCGTCGTAGGGCCCTGCGGGCACCTCGTGCACCGCCGGGGCGCTGTCGGGCTCGGCGTCGGGGTCGACGGTCACGCCGGTGAGGCCGAAGCGCTGCTCGGCGACCTCGACGAGCTGGTCGAGGGTCCCGCGGATCTGCGCCTCTGCGGCCGCACCCTGGAAGAGCGGCAGGGCCTGCCCCGCCACGACGGCGAACACGGCCGGGATCCCCTGGATCCCGAACTGCTGCATCAACATCTGGTTGGCGTCGACGTCGATCTTGGCAAGGACGAACCGTCCGTTGTACTCGACGGCCAGCCGTTCGAGCACCGGGCTCAGTTGCTTGCAGGGCTCGCACCACTCGGCCCAGAAGTCGATGACGACCGGGACCTCGGTGGACCGCTGAAGGACATCGCGCTCGAATCCCGCCTCGTCGACATCGATGACGAGGCCGGCGGGAGACACGGCCCCGCCTCCGCCGCCCTGCCTGGCCGCTTCGGCGCGCGCCTGCTCCGCCTTCGCCTTGGCCTCCTGGGCCGCCTTCACCGCGGCGAGGTCGACGACTCCGCTCATGGACATGTTCCGTGGCTGCATGAGTACATCCTCCCCCTTCCTCGCGCACGTGTGAAAAGCGCTGTGAAAGCCGGGCCGCTTTACGACGCGACCCGACTCGATCCGTGCTGTCGGGCACCGGGTCCCCACCCGGCGCCAGTGGTTGTCACCCGTCCACGAGTCACCGTGTACGAGCTTTCGCTACGGCTCGTAGCGTAACTGTCCCACGGCTCCCCTGTCCGCCATACCCCGGTGATCTCCCTCACGACTTCACACAACCGCCTGATTTGGCCGCCCGGGACGGCGGATAAGGTCCTGACATGCAGAGTCGCACCACCACCCCCCGCACGGGACGCCCGCGCAGCGCTGCCGCGGACGCCGCGATCCTGAAGGCGACGCGGGCGGCGCTGGTCGAACTGGGCTGGTCCAAGCTGACGTTGGGGGACGTGGCGACGCGGGCCGGGGTCGCCAAGACGACCCTTTACCGTCGCTGGGCGGGCAAGAACGAGCTCGTGGTCGACGCGGTGGCCGTCCTCTTCGACGAACTGGAACTCCCCGACCGCGGGAGCCTCGCCGCCGACATCGAGGGCGTGGTGCTTCAGTTCGCGGCGCTCCTGAACCGTCCCGAGACCGCGACGGCCCTGATGGCGGTGGTGGCCGAGTCAACCCGTGACGAGCCGCTGCGCGAACGCATCCGCACGTCCATCGTCGACCGCCAGAAGCGGCTCGTCGTGGAGGGGCGGGCCCGGGCCACCGCGCGCGGCGAGCTCCCTCCGGAGTCCGACCCCGAGGTCGCCGCGCGTACGGCGGACCTCATCTTCGACGTGGTCGCGGGGGCGGTGGTGCACCGCACTCTCGTCAGCGGGGAGCCGGCTGACGAGGAGTGGGTCCGCGCGTTCACCCAAATGCTCCTCCTGGGCCTGACCGGCACAACACCCACCACCTGACCCAACTCTCCTCGCCCTCGAACGCCGGACGGGCCGAGGCGTTCAGGGGCGCGGGGAACTGCGCGACCGGCCCCCACACACCCGCACACAAAGGACTCCGCCCGGCCGGGGCATCCGGGGTCCGGGGCGGAGCCCCAGGGGGTCAGAAGCCTGCCGGTTCCGTGTACACACCCCACTCGTCCCGGAGCACGTCACAGATCTCGCCGAGCGTGGCCTCGGCCCGCACCGCATCCAGCATGGGCACGATCATGTTCGACCCGTCCCGCGCGGCGGCAAGCATCGCGTCCAGGGCGGCCCGTACGCGCGCGTCGTCGCGCCCGTCCCGCCGCACTCCCAACTCCCGTACCTGCTCCCGCTCCACTTCGTGACTGACCCGCAGGATCTCCAGATCCCCGGTCACGGACCCGTGATGGACGTTCACGCCCACCACCCGCTTGTCACCCTTCTCCAACGCCCGCTGGTACTGGAACGCCGACTCGGCGATCTCCCCGGTGAACCAGCCGTCCTCGATGCCCCGAAGGATGCCGGAGGTGATGGGACCGATCGGGTGCTGCCCGTCGGGATGCGCCCGCAGCCCCCGCTCCTTGATCTGCTCGAAGATCTTCTCCGCGTCGGCCTCGATCCGGTCGGTGAGCTGCTCGACGTACCAGGAACCGCCCAGCGGGTCGGCGACGTTGGCGACGCCTGTCTCCTCCATCAGCACCTGCTGCGTCCGCAGGGCGATCTCCGCGGCCTGCTCGGAGGGCAGCGCGAGCGTCTCGTCCAGCGCGTTGGTGTGGAGGGAGTTCGTGCCGCCGAGAACCGCCGCGAGCGCCTCCACCGCCGTACGGACGACGTTGTTGTACGGCTGCTGCGCCGTCAGCGAGACACCCGCGGTCTGCGTGTGGAAGCGCAGCCACTGCGCCTTGTCCGACTTCGCCCCGTACACGTCCCGCATCCACCGCGCCCAGATCCGCCGCGCCGCCCGGAACTTGGCGATCTCCTCGAAGAAGTCGAGGTGCGCGTCGAAGAAGAAGGAGAGGCCGGGGGCGAAGACGTCCACGTCGAGGCCGCGCGAGAGCCCCAGCTCGACGTAGCCGAACCCGTCCGCCAGCGTGTACGCCAGTTCCTGCGCGGCCGTGGAGCCGGCCTCCCGGATGTGGTAGCCGGAGACGGACAGCGGCTTGTAGGCGGGGATCTTCGCGGCGCAGTGCTCCATCAGGTCGCCGATGAGGCGCAGATGCGGCTCGGGCTGGAAGAGCCACTCCTTCTGGGCGATGTACTCCTTGAAGATGTCGGTCTGGAGGGTGCCGTTCAGGACGGACGGGTCGATGCCCTGCCGTTCCGCCGCGACCAGGTACATGCAGAAGACGGGTACGGCCGGTCCGCTGATGGTCATCGACGTCGTGACGTCACCCAGCGGGATGTCCTTGAACAGGACCTCCATGTCGGCCGCCGAGTCGATCGCGACCCCGCAGTGCCCGACCTCGCCGAGGGAGCGCGGATCGTCGGAGTCGCGTCCCATGAGCGTCGGCATGTCGAAGGCGACCGACAGTCCGCCGCCGCCCGCGGCGAGGATCATCTTGTAGCGCTCGTTCGTCTGCTCCGCGTTCCCGAACCCGGCGAACTGGCGGATCGTCCACGTACGCCCTCGGTAGCCGGTCGGGTACAGGCCGCGGGTGAAGGGGTACTCGCCGGGCCAGCCGATCCGCTCGAAGCCGTCGTACCTGTCCCCCGGCCGCGGTCCGTACACCGGCTCCACCGGATCACCGGAGAGCGTGGTGAAGTCGGCCTCACGCTTGCGCGAGGTGTCGTACCGGGCCTGCCAGCGGCGGCGGCCCTCTTCGATGGGGTCAGCGTCCATGCTTCGAATTTACTAGGACGTCCTAGTAAATGTCGATGGGGAACCGCCACGGACCACTCCCGTGGCGGTAAGGGTCAGGCCTTGGCGACCACGGGAGAGTCCTCCGCGATCTTCGACTCCAGCTCCTGGGTGATCTTCCGCTCCACGAAGAATGCGGCCGTCGGAATGGTGCCCGCGAGCAGCACCCACAGCTGCTTGCCGACCGGCCACTTCGCCTTGGAGCCCAGGTCGAAGGCGAAGACCAGGTAGACGACGTAGAGCCAGCCGTGCGCGATGGCGACGACGCGGGTGAAGTCCACGGCACCGTTCATGTCGAGCACGTACTTGGCGATCACACCGAGGGTCAGCAGGACCAGCAGCACACCGGTGACGTAGGCCATCACTCGGTAGCGGGTCAGCACGCTCTTCTTCATGGGGATGAGCGTAACGACCCCTTTTGCGCGATCTACGAGCACCCCCGCCCCGGCGCGTCTCCGCCCCTGTGCTCCTGCGTCCCTCGTCTATTCCTCGTCTATTCCTCGTCGAAGTCGCTCGCGGCGATGCGCAGGGGCCGCAGCATCGCGAAGATCTCCGCGCACTCCTCGGAGTCGTAGGCCCCGAGCCCGAAGTCCATCGCCATCAGGTCGCGGGTCGCCGCGTCACAGACCTCACGGCCCTTCTCGGTGATGGAGGCGAGCGTGCCGCGCCCGTCGTTGGGGTTGGGCCGCTTGTCGACGAGCCCGGACTTCACCAGCCGGTCCACGGTGTTCGTGACGGAGGTCGGGTGCACCATGAGGCGCTCGCCGATCTTGGACATCGGGAGCTCGCCGGCCTTGGAGAAGGTGAGCAGGACCAGTGCCTCGTAGCGCGCGAAGGTCAGTCCGTACGGCCTGACGACCGCGTCGACCTCGGCGAGCAGGATCTGGTGCGCGCGCATGATCGAGGTGATCGCGGCCATGGACGGCACGGATCCCCAGCGCTGCTTCCAGAGTTCGTCGGCGCGGGCGATGGGATCGAAGGCAAGACTGAGCGGCTTCGGCACGGCATAAGACCTTACCCGCCGGTCATATGCTGGTCAGCCCCGTCTCGCCTTTCGGTCCCGGTCCCCTCTGCGGCGGGGGTCGCGGCCCCTTCCGTACGCCGCGCCTCCACCGCCAGCAGGACGCAGCAGACGGTGCCGAGCACCCCCGCGCCCGCGACCGTCGCCCGCACCCCGGCGAACTCCGCCGCCACCCCCGACAGCGCCATCCCCACCCCCTGGACGGTCATCAGCCCGGCGGTGTTCAGGGTCATCGCCCGCCCTCGCAGCTCCTCGGGCACGGCCCGCACGAACCACTGGTCCAGGCCGAGCGAGTACGCGGATCCGGTGCCCGCGAGCAGCAGCAGGACCAGCGACCAGCCGAGGTCCGGCCGCAGGAGGTAACCGACGTACGGCAGCAGGGTGACACAGACGAGCGGGAGGGCGAGCCGGGTGCGGGTCGCGGGCCGCAGCCTTGAACCCGCGTACAGCTCCCCCGCGATCGTGCCGACCGGCAGGGCGCACATCAGCAGGCCGAGCCCGGCCGATCCGGCGCCGAGCCCGTCGGCGTAGGGCGCGGCCAGTGCCTCCGGCGCGACGGCGAACATCGGCGGCACCCAGAACAGCAGGAGCAGGGCCCGTACGCGCCGGTCGGCGAGGATCTGGCGGGTACCGCGGAGCGAGTCCTTCACCAGCGCACCCCCCTGACGGGCGCGCGCGGGCCGTCGCCGGGTGCCGAACCGCAGCACCGCGGCGGAGGTCAGGAAGGTGCACACCGTGATGAACAGCGCACCCCGCGGTGACACGACGGTGAGCAGCACGCCGCCGAGCCCGAACCCGGCGAGCAGCGCGCCCTGCGAGACGATCCGCAGCAGGGAGCGGCCCAGTACGAACAGGTCTCCGTCGCCGAGGACATCGGTCAGCGTCGCCGTCCGCGCCCCCTGGAAGAGCGGTGAGACGACGGCGAGCGCGCAGCGCATGGCCAGCAGTACGGCGATGGGCGCGCCCGGCACCACCATGACGGCCACGCAGCCCGCGCACACCAGGTCGCACACCACGAGGACCCGGCGGGCCGGGAAGCGGTCCGCGGCGCCGGCGAGGAGGGTGCCGCCGACGAGGTACGGGAGGAAGCCGAGCGCGAACGTCAGGGCGCTCATCAGGGGCGAGCCCGTCAGGTCGTAGACCAGGACGGACAGGGCGAGCTCGCTGACCACGAGCCCGAGCAGCGAGAACGCGTGGGCGGCGAAGACGGCGCGGAACTCCCGTACGGCGAAGACTCGGCCGTATCCCGTGGCTTCGGGCGCGTTCGGTGGGGTGGTCGGTGAGGCGTCCTGCGGGGTGGTCGGTGGGTCGGGGAGCGTCGTTGTGGCCTTCGTCTCCGCCATCTCTGCTTCCGGCATGGGCAACAGCGTGCTCACCCGTCGGGCCGGCCCGTAGAGTTTCGGCTCCAGCCGAATCTTCAGGTCAGATCTTCAGCTCAGATCTTCAGGTCAGATCTTCGTGCCGAATCCTCAGGCCGAATCTTCAGGGGGTGCCGTTCCTTGCCTTCGCTTCTGCACTTCGGGGAGGACGACCTCCTCAACTGCCGATTCGCCGTGTCGCCCCTGTGGGAGACGCAGGAGGCGGTCCGCACGCTCAACCGTCCCGCGCGGCACGGCTACCACGCGCACTGGCTGCGCCGTATCCGCGCGGCCGCCGCCGGACTCGACCTCGCACCGCTGTGGCTGCTGATGCCGCAGCGGGGCTACTGCCCCGACTGGCTCTGCCCGCCCCCGATCGGTCCGGCGGCCACCTTCGAGGAGGAGATCGCCGCGGTCCGCGCGGCCGACCCAGAGGCGGCCCGCGAGGAGGCCGCGAGGTCGCTCGCGGACACTCCAGGCGCTCTCGAATCATCCCGAGGCCGGGCGCTGTTGAAGGACCCGACGCGCATGGTCCAGGAGCTGGCCGACCTGATGGAGACGGCCTGGCACGCGCTCGTCGAGCCGGACTGGCCGCGGCTGCGCGCCCTGTTGGAGGCGGACATCGCGTTCCACTCGCGGCGGCTCGCGGAAGTCGGTCTGGGCGGGCTGCTGCCGGAGATAGACCGTCGGTTCGGCTGGCGCTCCCACACGCTGACCATCGAGTGGAAGGGCCGGCACGAGCGGGACCTCGCGGGCCAGGGCCTGATTCTGGTGCCCAGCGTCTTCATCTGGCCGGAGGTGGTCAGCTCCTTCGATCCCCCCTGGCAGCCCACGCTCGCCTACCCCGCCCGCGGCATCGGCGGTCTGTGGGCCGAACCGACGGACCACACTCCCGACGCCCTCGTGCGACTCCTCGGACGGGGCAGGGCCACCGTCCTCACGGCCCTGGACGAACCCACCACCACAACAGCCCTCGCCCACCGCCTCCGCCTCGCCCCGTCGTCCGTCTCCGCCCATCTCACGGTCCTGCGCGCCGGAGGCCTCCTCACCTCACGCCGCTACGGCCACCAGGTCCTGTACGAGCGCACTCCCCTGGGGATGGCACTCACATCGGCTCCGGAGCGATAGCCCTCCGACGCCCGAGGCGAAGCCGTTCGGACCGGAGGGGCGCCAGGGGGCGGGGCTGACGAAGGCGTCGGTCAGTTGTGGGGGGTGTGGGGGGTGTGGCGGCGCAGGTGATGGCGGATGGCTCGTTGGGCGACCGGGCCGAGGGTGTCGAGGGCGGTGACCAGGGCGGCCAGTTGTTCCAGGGCGTCGAGGGCGGCCCGGGAACCCTCGGGGTCGACCCCCTCGTACAGCTCGATGCCGACGAAGGACGCGGCGACGGCACGCGCCAGCCCGGCGGGATCGGCGAACTCGCCGAGCGGGGTCGGCGCGAGGACCCGGACCAGGACCCGCTCGATCTCGGTGATCCACAGGTCCAGCCCCGCCGAGGTCGCGGGCGCCAGACGCGCGTCCGTCTGCGCCCCGGCGAGGAGCTGCCCCAGGACGGCGACATGCCCCTCGGCCCGCTCCACCTCGTGCATCTCCCGCCCGAACGCGAGGAGTTCCGTCAGCGACCCGACCTCGGCGAGCCGTTCCCGGTAGTTCGCGACCCGCTGCTCCGCCCCGTACCGGACCGCGGCCGACAGCAACTCGTCCACGGACCCGAAGTGGTAGAAGACGAGGGCCTGGTTGACCCCGGCGGTCGCCGCGATCGTACGGGCCGAGGTCTTCGCGATCCCCTGCTCGGTGAGCGTCCGCAGGGCGCCCTCCAGCAGTTTCGCCCGGGTCGCCTCGCTCACGCGCGCGCCTCCTCGCGGACGGGCCGCAGTCCGGGCCGGACCCCGCGGGTACGGACGTCGGTGTACGTCGCCCGGAAGCTGCCCTCGTAGCCGAAGAGCGGACCGAAGTGCCGGTTCACGACCCGGACCTGGATGTGGAAGCGGCCCGTGGAGTCGTCGAAGGACTCACGTACCTCGGCGTCGGCGCCGATGAGTTCGGGGACGCGGACGTCCACCGGGCCCTCACGGAAGCGGTGTTCGCCGGAACGGATCAGCAGGGAACCGTCGGGCTCGGCACGGAAGTGCAGTTCGCTGGCGAGGTGCTGATGCGTGCCGAGGTAGTCCAGGACGCGGTCGCCCTTGGGGCTCAGCACCATCTGGGCGTCGAAGCGGCGGGAGCGGCCGGGCAGGTCGAAGGTGCGCACGAAGCTCACCGTCTCACGGCCGAAGGTGTCGGCGTAGGGCACATTCTCGATCATGAAGGGCACGTTCCGGCCCCCACGCGGGACGAGGATGTTGCGGGTGCCGCCGAGGACGAGGAACGGCTTCACGAAGCCCCTCCCGTGCCAGACGCGGTCCATGACGCCGTGGCCGGTGCACACCTCGCCGCCGGCCAGGCCCACGGAGAAGCGCCGCCGCAACTCGGGGTGGAGACGGTCGAAGTCGGCGCCCATCGCGGTGCGGAAGATGGAGGGTGTCACCGCTGCTCCAGGGTGGCGAGGACGCGCGGGGCGCGGACCCGCGCGATCGCGGTGCGCTGGCAGCGGCGGGCGGCCGGGGTACCGGACAGCGGAGGCGCGAAGAGGGCCAGGAGGGCGGCGACGACGGCCAGTACGGGGGTCGAGTAGAGGGCGAGCGGCGCCAGCGGGCCCGCCGCGTCCACGAGCGCGCCGTACACCGTGCCCGAGCAGGCGGCCAGCAGGACGAAGCCGCGCACGGCGCACTCGGCGAGCCAGTGGCGCAGCGCCCGCTCCGGCGTGATGCCCCGCTCCAGCCAGATCCGCAGCCGGTCGAAGGACCAGGCCGTGGCCCAGCCGATGAGGGGGCGGAAGAAGAGCCGGTCGGCCACCGCCCCGAAGCGGCCCCAGCGCGGGCGGTAGTCGTACCCGGTGAGGAAGCGGACGCCGTCGGCGTCGGGGACGTAGCGCCAGTAGCCGCTGCCCTCGGCGAGGAGGGAGAGCGGGTGCGGGGAGGCGAAGCGCAGGGCGGAGGTGCGGGTGCCGTCGGGACGCTCCTTCTCCCCGGCGCAGGCGCCGGTCCCGGCGACGGTCAGGAAGGGCAGCACCCGGGTGGCGTACCGGAAGCGCTGCGGCTCGCCCTCGACGCGCGGGAGGTAGTCGATGGAGGTGAACCTCAGGTCCCAGCGCTGATGCTGCGCGGGGTCCTGCGTCCGTGCCCACAGGTCGTCGAGATCGCCTCGTACATGTGTCTCTACGTAGAGCCCCATTTACCGAACCCCCAGATCAGTGACCACTTTTGAGCGATCGCTCAATCAACGCGCCTGAGATTACCGGGCTTTGAGCGATCGCTCAAACAGTCGGGCGCGAGAAACCCCGGCCCACAGGACCGGGGTTTCGGGTCTTCTCGCCGAAGGCCTACGCGGACAGGTGCCGCTCCACGGTCTCCACCTTGGAGGTCAGACCGTCCGTCACACCGGGGCGGATGTCCGCCTTCAGGACGACGGAGACGCGCGGCGCCCGTGCCCCGACGGCGGCGACGGCGCGCTTGACCACGTCCATCACCTCGTCCCACTCCCCCTCGATGGAGGTGAACATGGCATCGGTGCGGTTCGGCAGCCCCGATTCACGAACGACCCGGACGGCGTCGGCGACGTACTCCCCCACGTCCTCGCCGACACCCAGGGGCGTCACGGAGAAGGCGACGATCATGAGGACTCCACGACTCCCTCGCGGCGGGCGCGGGAGGCGATGACCGCGTCCTCACTCTCGCGCCGGAGCTTGCGCTCGGCGAAGAAACCGCCGGTGGGCAGCACGGAGAGGACGAAGTAGAGGGCCGCCGTCTTCTTGCTCCACTTGGCGCGGCTCCAGGCGTCCGCCCAGAAGATCACATACAGGATGAAGAGGATCCCGTGGATGGAACCCATGACGGGCACCCCGTTGAAGTCCGTGGTCCGCTTCAGCACCGAGCACAGGAGCAGCAGCAGGAAGGAGACGGCCTCGGGGGCCGAGACCAGGCGGAGGCGGCGGAGGGCGGTGGCGGTCTTTATGTCCACGGGTCACCTTCGGTGGGAGATTCGCTTTCGGCGGGGAGCCGCTTTGTGAACGCAAGCACAAGCGTCCACCATTGTGGCACCCGAGCCGGGGCATCTCCGCCCCGGGGTGCGGGGCGGGGATGTCCGCTTGGCCCCTAAGGGTCCGCTCAGGGGTGAGATCCACCCGTGGGCCCTGTCCGCGTTCCCACCCTGCCGCTACCTTCACCACGTGGCGATGTTCCGACTTCAAGGCAGCAAGGTGCTGGCCGTCGACATGACCGGGGACGCCGTGAAGGCGAAGAACGGCTCGATGGTCGCGTACGACGGTCAGATGGCGTTCAAGAAGCTGAGCGGCGGTGGGGAGGGGATCCGCGGGATGGTGACCCGGCGCATCACCGGTGAGCAGATGACGGTGATGGAGGTGAAGGGGCAAGGGACCTGCTGGTTCGCGGACCGGGCCTGCGAGATCAACCTGGTGAACCTCCAGGGGGACAAGTTGTACGTCGAGTCGAGCAACCTGCTCGCGACCGACGCGGGCCTGCGGACGGGCACGTCCTTCACAGGCCTCAGAGGCGCCTCCCAGGGCAACGGGCTGTTCACGACCACCGTCGAGGGCCACGGCCAGGCGGCGATCACGTCCGACGGCCCGGCGGTGGTGCTGCGTGTCAGCTCCCAGTACCCACTGACGGTCGACCCGGGGGCGTACATCGCGCACCAGGGCAATGTCCGGCAGTCCTTCCAGGCCGGCGTGACATTCCGCACGTTCATGGGCGAGGGCGGCGGCGAGGCCTTCCAGATCCGTTTCGAGGGCGACGGACTGGTCTACGTACAGCCCAGTGAGCGCAACACGATCGCGGGGGACCTGTGACATGCCGTTCCGCGAAGTGAACTCCAAGATGATCGAGGCGACGGTCCTGCCCGGCCAGCGCCTGTTCAGTCAGCGCGGCGCGATGCTCGCCTACAAGGGCGAGGTCTCCTTCACACCGAACGTCCAGGGCGGCCAGGGCGGGATCATGTCGATGATCGGCCGCCGGGTCGCCAATGAGGCCACCCCGCTGATGACCGTCGAGGGCAGCGGCACGGTCTTCTTCGGGCACGGCGGCCATCACATCCAGGTGATCAACCTCTCGGGCGACACCCTGTACGTCGAGGCGGACCGGCTGCTGGCCTTCGACGGCACCCTCCAGCAGGGCACGATGTTCCTCGGCTCGCAGGGCGGGGTCATGGGCATGGTCCGCGGCCAGGTGACGGGACAGGGGCTCTTCACGACCACCCTCAAGGGGCACGGCGCGGTGGCCGTGATGGCCCACGGGGGCGTGATCGAGGTCCCCATCTCCCCTCAGCGCCCCGTCCATGTCGACCCTCAGGCGTATGTGGCGCACCACGGTGACGTACGCAACAAGCTGTCCACGGCGCTCGGCTGGCGCGACATGGTGGGCCGCGGCTCGGGCGAGGCGTTCCAGCTGGAGCTGAGCGGCAGTGGTGCGGTGTACGTCCAGGCCTCGGAGGAGAAGCTGTGAGCGCGTACGGGACTCCGGGCGGCCCGGTGATCTACGACCCGATGACCCTGCCGGTCGACGACAACGTCAACAAGTACACCTTCTGCGTGGAGCTCAAGGGGAGCCAGTGGTTCCTGCAGAAGGGCAAGATGATCGCCTACTACGGGTCGATGGACTTCAACGGCATCGGGCACGGCCGACTGGACCGTCTCGTGCGCACATCTTTCCATTCGCCTCTGCACGCAAGCGACTGGGTGGTGGCGGAGGGCTCGGGCAAGATGCTCCTCGCCGACCGGGCCTTCGACGTGAATTCGTATGACTTGGACGAAGGCAACCTGACCATTCGCTCTGGCAACCTGCTCGCTTTTCAGCCAAGTCTCGCGCTCAAGCAATCGATCGTGCCGGGCTTTTTGACGCTGATCGGAACCGGCAAGTTCGTAGCGGCCTCTAACGGTCCGGTGGTGTTCATGGAGCCTCCCATCCGGGTGGATCCGCAAGCGCTTGTCGGCTGGGCCGACTGCCCGTCCCCGTGCCATCACTATGACCACGGGTACATGACAGGCCTGATGGGCGGTCTACGTGCACTGACAGGCCTCGGCGGGGCCTCCGGAGAGGAGCACCAGTTCGAGTTCGTAGGGGCCGGCACGGTCCTGCTGCAGTCCACGGAGGTCCTCATGGCCGAGCAGGCCACGGGGGCCGTTCCGCGTGAGCCGGGCGTACCCGGCGGCGGCGGGGTACCCGGTCACCAGGGGCAGCACGGTCAGCAAGTCGGCACACCGCGTCTTCCCGGACAGCTCGGAGACCTCCAGCGTCGCTTCGGTCTGTGAGCGGTAGTCTGCGGAGTGTGACGTCGAACGCGTGCGCGCAGTCACACCACCCTCACTAGTTCGCCTTTCAACATTTTAGGTAGACTTGATTCATGGAGACCGAGACGGCCACGCGCTGGCTGACCGATGCGGAGCAGTGCGCCTGGCGCACCCACCTGGAGGTCAACAGGCTGTTGACGTACCAGCTCGAAAGGGATCTGCAGCCGTTCGGGCTGACGATGAACGACTACGAGATCCTGGTGAACCTCTCCGAGTCGGAGGGGTTCCGGCTGCGGATGAGCGATCTCGCGGCCGCCACCCTCCAGTCCAAGAGCCGGCTCTCGCACCAGATCACCCGCATGGAGAACGCGGACCTGGTCCGGCGCGAGAACTGCGAGTCCGACCGCCGGGGACTGTTCGCCGTCCTCACCGAGCACGGCATGGAGACGATGAAGAAGGTCGCCCCGCACCACGTGGCGTCCGTACGCAGGCACTTCATGGACCTGCTGTCCCCGGAGGCCCTGGAGGAACTGCACAAGTCGCTGCGGCCGATCGCGGAGCATTTGCGGGGGCAGCGAGGCAAGCCGTAACGCTCCGCTGAGTGCGTGAGAGGCGGCGGGCCGTCCTACCCGTGATGGCTGCTGCTCCGCGCGTGCGGGCCGCTGTGCGACTGCGGGCCGTCCGGCGCTGATCGCGCAGTTCCCCGCGCCCCTCCGGGGGCGCGGGTCCGCCCGGCGCACGGAGAGGAGTCCCGCCGCCACCGCCACCGTCCCCGACAGGGCGAAGCAGAGGCCCAGGGGTAGGTGGCCCACCAGAAGGCCTACTCCCGCGGTGCCGCCAGCGCTTCCGGCGTTCACCGCGGTGTTGACCCAGGCTCCGGCCTGGGTACGGCGGCCCGACGGGGCCGCCTCGTCGGCGATCAGGTACGACGTCGTGAGGGCCGGGGCGACGAAGAAACCGGCGCAGGCCACGGCGCGGGTCAGGGTGCCGAGGCCTGGAGCGAGGCCCGCGGCCGCCAGGGCGAGGCCCAGACCGCCCGCCAGCAGCGGCAGCCGCACCCGTGCGGCCGTACGCCAGTCGACGGCGCCGTTCAGGATGCCGCCCAGGGCATTGCCGCCAGCAGGGCGCAGAGCGCGAGCGCGGCGGCCGGGGGTGCGAACCGGACGACCGCGCCCACCAGCAGCGGACCCGAGACGAAGAGGATCTCCTCGGCGATGCCGTCCAGGCTGTACGCCCGCCACAGGACCCGTTTGTCCTCGATGACCTCGCCCCACAGGGCGCGCACCGTGGGGCCGAGGGGCGGCGTGCAGGCGCCTGCGGTCACGGCGAGGGCGCCGAGGGCGGGTGCGGGTGTTCCGGGCCGCCAGGCCGCTGTCGCGAGGGCCGCGAGCAGGGCGGCGTAGAGCGAGGCCAAAAGGTGCGCCCCGGCGCCCTCAAGGGGCGCGGGGAACTGCGCGACCAGCCCCCACCGGCCCGCAGGCGAAGAACCCACCCGGGGGTCTGGGGGCGGAGCCACCAGGGACGGGTAGGGGCGGCGGGGGCGAGGAACCCCCCGGCTCAGGCCTCTGTCAGGCCCTCCACCAACGAGTCCGCCGCCCGGTAGGGATCCAGCTCCCCCGCCACGATCCGCTCCGCGAGCGCGCTCAGGCGGCGGTCACCATGGAGGTCACCGATACGTTGACGCAGCGCCGTGACCGCGATCGTCTCGACCTCCTGGGACGCCCGGGCGAGGCGGCGCTCGGCGAGAACACCGTGCTCCTCCATCCAGGCATGGTGCTTCTCCAGGGCCTCGACGACCTCGTCGATGCCCTCGCCCCGCGCCGCGACCGTCTTGACGATCGGCGGCCGCCAGTCCCCGGCAGCCCGGGACTCGCCGAGCCCGAGCATGTGGTTCAGCTCGCGCGCGGTCGCGTCGGCCCCGTCCCGGTCGGCCTTGTTCACCACGTACACGTCGCCGATCTCCAGGATTCCGGCCTTCGCCGCCTGGATGCCGTCGCCCATACCGGGGGCGAGCAGGACCACCGAGGTGTCCGCCTGGGAGGCGATCTCCACCTCCGACTGGCCCACACCGACCGTCTCCACCAGGATCACGTCACAGCCCGCCGCGTCGAGGACGCGGATGGCCTGGGGGGCCGCCCAGGCCAGACCGCCCAGATGGCCTCGCGTGGCCATCGAGCGGATGTAGACGCCGGGGTCGGAGGCGTGCTCGGACATACGGACACGGTCGCCGAGCAGGGCGCCTCCGGAGAACGGCGAGGACGGGTCGACGGCCAGGACAGCGACCCGCTTGCCCTGCCGCCGGTACGCCGTCACCAGCGCCGAGGTCGAGGTCGACTTGCCCACGCCCGGAGAGCCGGTGAGCCCGACGACGTACGCATTGCCGGTCAGTGGGGCCAGCGCCGCCATGACCTCGCGCAACTGCGGGGACGCCCCCTCCACCAGGGAGATCAGCCGGGCCACGGCCCGCGGCCTGCCTTCCCTGGCCTGGGCCACCAGCGAGGAGACGTCCTGCATCACAGCTCCGTTCAGATCCGTTCAGAGTCGTACGCACCGAGGTCGTTCAGAGTCGTACGCACCAGGGTCGTACGGAAAGAGACAACGGCTTCAGGCCTTGGGTACCCGCACGATCAGCGCGTCACCCTGCCCACCGCCACCGCACAGCGCCGCCGCGCCGACCCCACCGCCGCGCCGCTTGAGCTCCAGGGCGAGGTGCAGCACGAGGCGGGCGCCGGACATCCCGATCGGGTGACCGAGGGCGATGGCACCACCGTTGACGTTCACCTTTTCCGTGGATACGCCGAGGTCCTTCATTGACTGCACGGCGACCGCGGCGAACGCCTCGTTGATCTCGATGAGGTCGAGGTCGGAGACGTCGAGGCCCTCCTTCTTCAGGGCGTGCAGGATCGCGTTCGAGGGCTGGGACTGGAGGGAGTTGTCCGGACCGGCGACGTTCCCGTGCGCGCCGATCTCGGCGATCCACTGAAGGCCGAGCTCCTGCGCCTTGGTCTTGCTCATCACGACCACGGCCGCGGCGCCGTCGGAGATCTGCGAGGAGGTGCCCGCAGTGATCGTGCCGTCCCGGGTGAAGGCGGGGCGCAGCTTGGCCAGCGACTCCACCGTGGTCTCGGCGCGGATGCCCTCGTCCTTGCTGAAGACGACGGCCTCGCCCTTGCGCTGCGGAATCTCCACGGGCGTGATCTCCGCCTCGAAGATGCCGTTCTTCTGGGCGGTGGCCGCACGCTGGTGCGAGAGGGCGGCGATCTCGTCCTGCTCCGGGCGGGCGATGCCGAGGCGTGTGTTGTGCTTCTCCGTCGACTCGCCCATGGCGATGTTCTCGAAGGCGTCGGTGAGGCCGTCGTACGCCATCGCGTCGAGCATCTCGATCGCGCCGTACTTGAAGCCCTCGCGGGACTTGGGGAGCAGGTGGGGCGCGTTCGTCATGGACTCCTGGCCGCCCGCGACCACGATGTCGAATTCACCCGCGCGGATCAGCTGGTCCGCGAGCGCGATGGCGTCGAGACCGGACAGACACACCTTGTTGATCGTGAGCGCCGGGACGCTCATCGGGATGCCCGCCTTGACCGCGGCCTGGCGTGCCGGGATCTGCCCCGCCCCGGCCTGCAGCACCTGACCCATGATCACGTACTGCACCTGGTCACCGCCGATCCCCGCACGGTCGAGGGCGGCCTTGATCGCGAAGCCTCCGAGGTCGGCCCCGGAGAAGGACTTCAGCGAGCCCAGCAACCGTCCCATGGGCGTACGAGCGCCCGCGACGATCACCGAGGTACTGCTGTTCGTTCCAGACATGAGGTGCGATCCCCTTACCGGCTGCACAGCCGAGGAGTGAACGAGGGTTTACTTGAATGTACTGAGCGGTAGGCCACCCGTCATCCGGCAGTCAGTGTGATCGCGCGCACGTTGCGTAACCGCCGTATGAGCGCTGCACTGACTCCATGCTGACGCGAATCGACCACATCGGTATCGCCTGCTTCGACCTCGACACGACTGTCGAGTTCTACCGGGCGACGTACGGCTTCGAGGTCTTCCACTCCGAGATCAACGAGGAGCAGGGCGTACGCGAGGCCATGCTCAAGATCAATGAGACGTCCGACGGCGGCGCCTCCTACCTGCAGCTCCTGGAGCCGACCCGCGAGGACTCGGCCGTCGGGAAGTGGCTGGCGAAGAACGGCGAAGGTGTCCATCACATCGCGTTCGGTACGGCGGACGTCGACGCCGATGCCGCCGACATCCGGGACAAAGGCGTACGCGTCCTCTACGACGAGCCCCGACGCGGCTCCATGGGGTCACGAATCACGTTCCTTCACCCAAAGGATTGCCATGGTGTCCTGACAGAACTGGTCACTTCGGCGCCTGTTGAGTCACCTGAGCACTGACCTCCGTATATCTGGGCCGGTAGGGTTGGGGGCGGCCGCTGCCATTTCGGGGCGGCCCGGGGCCTGTCCGGCGACGGGCCCTGAGGTCATGCCGTCCTGAGGACGGCGTGGTCAAGGGCCGGGGTCCAGGTTTCGGGGGACGAGCGTCGGGGCGACAGCCCGTGCTCCGCTGTTGATCTGACACCATTCCCCGGGGGCCCCGTTCGGCGGATGGACGGGGTTCGTTTGGAGAGACTTGCGACCAGGGGACGGATGGGACCGCGCAGTGCGGGGCTACGAACGCCAGGAGCGAGAGCCGGCGGCTGACGTCGACCACCTCTCTCGGTTCGAGGCCGAGATGGAACGGCTGAAGACCGAGCGGGAGAAGGCCGTCCAGCACGCCGAGGACCTCGGCTATCAGGTCGAGGTGCTGCGCGCCAAGCTGCACGAGGCGCGCCGCAGTCTGGCGACCCGGCCTGCCTACGAGAGCGGTGGCGACCTCGGCTATCAGGCCGAGCAATTGCTCCGTAATGCCCAGATCCAGGCCGATCAGCTGCGCGCCGACGCCGAGCGCGAGATGAGCCAGGCCCGGGCGCAGACGCAGCGCATCCTCCAGGAGCACGCCGAGCAGGCCGCCCGGCTGCAGGCCGAGCTGCACCAGGAGGCGGTCGCGCGCCGCCAGCAGCTCGATCAGGAGCTGGCCGAGCGCCGTCAGACCGTCGAGTCGCACGTCAACGAGAACGTGGCGTGGGCCGAGCAGCTGCGCGCCCGCAGCGAGCAGCAGGCCCGTCGGCTCCTGGAGGAGTCGCGCACGGAGGCGGACCAGGCGCTGAGCACCGCCCGCGCGGAGGCCGAGCGGGTCGCCGCCGAGGCCCGCCAGCGGCTGACCAACGACGCCGAGTCGGCCCGTGCGGAGGCCGAGGCGCTGCTGCGCCGGGCCCGCACGGACGCCGAGCGGCTGCTGAACGCCGCGTCGACGCAGGCCCAGGAGGCCACCGACCACGCCGAGCAGCTGCGCAGCTCCACGGCGACCGAGTCGGACAGCGCCCGCCGCCAGGCCACCGAGCTGAGCCGGGCCGCCGAGCAGCGCATGACGGAGGCCGAGTCGGCGCTGCGCGAGGCGCGGACCGAGGCGGACAAGGTCGTCACCGAGGCGAAGGAGGCCGCGGCCAAGGCCCTGGCGAGCGCCGAGTCGGCGAACGAGCAGCGCACGCGGACGGCGAAGGAACAGGTCGCCCGGCTGGTCAGCGAGGCCACCAAGGAGGCCGAGACCACCAAGTCCGACGCCGAGCAGGCCGTCGCGGACGCCAAGACCAAGGCCGAGAAGATCGTCGCGGAGGCCGAGGAGACCGCGCGCAGC
The DNA here is from genome assembly GCF_042885015.1 of Streptomyces sp. NPDC058086. Classification (NCBI taxonomy): domain Bacteria; kingdom Bacillati; phylum Actinomycetota; class Actinomycetes; order Kitasatosporales; family Streptomycetaceae; genus Streptomyces; species Streptomyces sp. NPDC058086. Next base: position 39,890 of record NZ_JBHVST010000079.1, read on the forward strand.
CTCACCGCCGAGGAGACCGCCTCCCAGCTCTCCAAGGCGGCCCGTACCGCCGAGGACGTCCTGGACAAGGCGTCCGAGGACGCCAAGGCGACCAGGAAGGCGGCGGCCGAGGAGGCCGAGCGGATCCGCACCGAGGCGGAGTCCGAGGCGGACCGGCTGCGTGCCGAGGCGCATGACATCGCCGAGCAGCTCAAGGGCACGGCGAAGGACGACACCAAGGAGTACCGCGCCAAGACGGTCGAGCTGCAGGAGGAGGCGCGCCGGCTGCGCGGCGAGGCCGAGCAGCTGCGCTCCGACGCCAATGCCGAGGGCGAGCGGATCCGCTCCGAGGCCCGGCGCGAGGCCGTCCAGCAGATCGAGGAGGCGGCCAAGACCGCCGAAGAGCTGCTCGCGAAGGCCAAGGCGGACGCGGACGAGCTGCGGAACACGGCCACCGGCGACAGCGAGCGGGTGCGCACCGAGGCCATCGAGCGTGCCACGACGCTGCGCCGCCAGGCCGAGGAGACCCTGGAGCGCACGCGCAAGGAGGCCGAGCGCAACCGCGAGGAGGCCGTCGAACTCTCCGACACGATCAAGGCGGAGGCCGAGCGCGCCGCCGAGGCGCTGCGCGAGGAGACCGAGCGCGCCATAGCGGCCCGCCGGACGGAGGCCGCAGAGGAGCTGACCCGGCTGCACACCGAGGCCGAGCAGCGGCTCGCCTCGGCAGAGCAGGCGCTGAGCGACGCACGGGCGGACGCCGAGCGGATCCGCCGCGAGGCCGCCGAGGAGAGCGACCGGCTGCGTTCGGAGGCCGCCGAGCGAATCCGTACGCTCCAGGCGCAGGCCGAGGCGGAGGCGGAGCGGCTGCGCAACGAGGCCGCCGCGGACGCCTCCGCGTCGCGCGCCGAGGGCGAGAACATCGCCGTACGACTGCGTTCGGAGGCCGCGGCGGAGGCCGAGCGGCTGAAGTCGGAGGCCCAGGACAGCGCCGACCGGGTACGGACGGAGGCCCAGGCCGCGGCCGAGCGACTGGCCACCGAGGGCGCGGAGACGCTGGCCGCCGCCCAGGAGGAGGCCGCCCGGCGCCGCCGCGAGGCCGAGGAGCTCCTCGGTTCCGCGCGCCAGGAGGCCGACCAGGAGCGCGAGCGGGCCCGCGAGCAGAGCGAGGAGCTCCTCGCCTCCGCGCGCAACCGTGTCGACGAGGCCCAGGCCGAGGCCGTACGGCTGGTCGAGGAGGCCGACCGGCGCGCGACCGAGATGGTCTCCAGCGCCGAACAGACCGCGCAGCAGGTACGCGACGCCGTGGCGGGGCTGCACGAGCAGGCCCAGGAGGAGATCACCGGCCTGCGCAGCGCCGCCGAGCACGTGGCGGACCGGACCAGGACCGAGGCGCAGGAGGAGGCGGACCGGGTCCGCGCCGACGCGTACGCGGAGCGGGAGCGGGCCTCCGAGGACGCGAGCCGCATCCGGCGCGAGGCGGCCGAGGAGACGGACGCCGCAAAGTCGCTCGCGGAACGCACGGTTTCGGAGGCGATCGCCGAGTCCGAGCGGCTGCGTTCGGAAGCCGCCGAGCACGCCCAGCGGGTGCGCACCGAGGCCTCCGACACCATCGCGAACGCCAAGCAGGACGCTTCGCGCAGCCGTGCCGAGGCCCGGGAGGACGCGAACCGGATCCGTTCGGACGCGGCCACGCAGGTCGACACGCTCATCAACGAGGCGCGCTCCGAGGCGGAGCGGCTGACGAACGAGACGAACGCCGAGGCCGAGCGCGTACGCGCGGAGTCCGTGGCCAAGGCCGAGCGGCTGGTCTCGGACGCGACCGGGGACGCGGAGCGGCTGCGCGCCGAGGCCGCCGAGACGGTCGGTTCCGCGCAGCAGCACGCCGAGCGGATCCGCAGCGAGTCCGAGCGGGTCAAGGCCGAGGCGGCGGCGGAGGCCGAGCGGCTCACGTCCGGTGCCCGCGAGGAGGCCGACCGGACGCTGGACGCGGCACGCCGGGAGGCCAACAAGCGGCGCTCCGAGGCGGCCGAGCAGGTCGACACCCTCATCTCGGAGACGGCGTCCGAGGCGGACAAGCTGCTCGCCGAGGCGCAGCAGAGCGCGCAGAAGACCACGGCGGACGCGGAGTCGCAGGCCGACACGATGGTGGGCGCGGCACGCAACGAGGCCGAGCGGCTGGTCTCCGAGGCGACCGTCGAGGGCAACACCCTGGTGGAGCGGTCCCGTACGGACGCGGACGAGCTGCTGGTCGGCGCGCGTCGGGACGCGACCGCCATAAGGGCGCGGGCGGAGGAGCTGCGCGACCGCATCACCACCGAGATCGAGGAGCTGCACGAGCGGGCCAGACGCGAGTCGGCCGAGGCGATGAAGACGGCCGGCGAGCGCTGCGACACGCTGGTGCGGGCCGCCGAGGGCCAGCTCGCCGAGGCCGAGGCGAAGGCGAAGGACCTGGTCTCGGAGGCCAACTCCGAGGCGAGCAAGGTCCGTATCGCCGCGGTCAAGAAGGCCGAGGGGCTCCTCAAGGAGGCCGAGCAGAAGAAGAGCTCGCTCATCGCGGAGGCGACGGATATCAAGGCCGAGGCCATCCGCGAGGCGCGGGCCGCGGTCGAGGAGGGCAAGCGCGAGCTGGAGGTGCTGATCCGCCGGCGCGAGGACATCAATGCCGAGATCTCCCGTGTCCAGGACGTTCTGGAGGCGTTGGAGTCCTTTGAGGCCCCGTCCGCAGGCAAGGACGGTGGGATCAAAGCGGGCGCTACCGCCGGCGCAACTCGTTCGAGTGGCAAGTCGTCAGAGGGCTAGCCAGAACCACCCATTCCGTGCTTTGTACGGACCTTTGCCACAGGTTCTGGCAAGCCCTCTGACAGTTAGCCACCCAAAAGGAGTCTCATTCTCCAGATCAAACACGTATCCGCTCGATGACACACCGCTTTGGCCCCTAGGATTCCCCCTATCACCTCACCGGTCTCATTCGACAGGAACCCCATGAGCGACACTTCCCCCTACGGCTTCGAGCTTGTGCGGCGTGGGTACGACCGCGCTCAGGTGGACGAACGCATTTCGAAGCTCGTCTCCGACCGTGACAGCGCTCTGGCCCGTATCACTGCTCTCGAAAAGCGCATCGAGGAGCTCCACCTCGAGACGCAGAACGCCCAGGCCCAGGTCACCGACGCCGAACCGTCGTACGCGGGTCTCGGCGCGCGCGTCGAGAAGATCCTCCGCCTCGCCGAGGAGGAGGCGAAGGATCTGCGCGAGGAGGCCCGTCGCGCGTCCGAGCAGCACCGTGAGCTCGCCGAGTCGGCCGCCCAGCAGGTCCGCAACGACGCAGAATCGTTCGCTGCAGACCGCAAGTCCAAGGCGGAGGACGAGGGCGTCCGGATCGTCGAGAAGGCCAAGAGCGACGCCTCCCAGCTGCGCCAGGAGGCGCAGAAGGACGCGCAGTCCAAGCGCGAGGAGGCGGACGCCCTCTTCGAGGAGACGCGCGCCAAGGCCGCGCAGGCCGCCGCCGACTTCGAGACGAACCTCGCCAAGCGCCGCGAGCAGTCCGAGCGTGACCTGGCGTCGCGTCAGGCCAAGGCCGAGAAGCGCCTCGCGGAGATCGAGCACCGCGCGGAGCAGCTCCGCCTGGAGGCCGAGAAGCTGCGCACGGACGCCGAGCGCCGCGCCCGCCAGACGGTGGAGACGGCTCAGCGCCAGGCCGAGGACATCGTGGCCGACGCGAACGCCAAGGCCGACCGCATCCGCTCGGAATCCGAGCGCGAGCTGGCGGCGCTGACGAACCGTCGCGACTCGATCAACGCTCAGCTCACGAACGTCCGCGAGATGCTCGCGACGCTCACGGGCGCCGCGGTGGCCGCCGCGACCACGCCGGCCGAGGACGAGCCGATCTCCCGCGGGGTTCCGGCCCAGCAGTCCCGGTAGGTTCGGGCAGTTTCCGGCAGCACTCCGGCCCGCGCTCTCTTCTCGGGAGCGCGGGCCGTTGGCGTGCCCTGTGAGGGGCGCGGGGCTGTGACATTTCGCGGCTCCGCCGCGTGGGCGCGACAAGCCACGACGGCGCGGCGGTCGGAGACGGTGAACACCCGGCGAACACACGGGCGCCCAAGTGGCACGGCCCCGGAGCGCGTCCTACCGTGTCCGCATGATCGAGCTAGAGGGGCTGACCAAGCGGTACGGCGAGAAGGTGGCGGTCAACCATCTGACCTTCACCGTCAGACCCGGCATCGTCACGGGGTTCCTCGGTCCGAACGGCGCGGGCAAGTCCACGACGATGCGGATGATGCTCGGCCTCGACCGCCCCACCGCGGGCGACGTACACATCGACGGGCAGCACTACGACCACCTCAAGGACCCGCTGAAGTACATCGGCGCTCTGTTGGACGCCAAGGCCATGCACGGCGGCCGCAGCGCCTTCAACCACCTCCTCTGTCTCGCCCAGAGCAACGGCATCCCCAAGGCGCGGGTGGACGAGGTCCTGGACACCGTGGGCCTCACCTCGGTGGCCAGGAAGAAGGCCAAGGGCTTCTCGCTCGGCATGGGCCAACGGCTCGGCATCGCGGGCGCGCTGCTCGGCGACCCGCGGATCCTGATGTTCGACGAGCCGGTCAACGGCCTCGACCCCGAGGGCATCCACTGGATCCGCAACCTGATGAAGTCGCTGGCCGGCCAGGGCCGTACGGTCTTCGTGTCGAGTCACCTCATGAGCGAGATGGCGCTGACCGCGGAGCACCTCGTCGTCATCGGCCAGGGCCGCCTCCTCGCGGACACCTCCATGGCCGACTTCATCGCGCAGAACTCGCGGTCGTACGTCCGTATCCGCTCCCCCCAGCGCGAGCGGCTGCTCGACGTCCTGCACGGGGCGGGGATCACGGTCGTCGAGAGCGGCAGCGGGGCGATGGAGGTGGACGGCGCGAAGTCGGAGCAGATCGGTGAGCTGGCCGCGCAGCACCAGATCGTGCTGCACGAGCTGAGCCCCCAGCAGGCCTCCCTGGAGGAGGCGTTCATGCAGCTGACCGCGGAGTCGGTGGAGTACCACGCGCACACCGACGCCCCGCCCCAGCAGTGGGGTGGCGGCTGGAACAAGGAGACCTGAGCATGGCGGCGACCCAGGTCCTCAAGTCCGAGTGGACCAAGATCCGGTCCGTCGCGTCGACCGTCTGGACGCTCAGTCTCGCCGCGGTGGTCACGATCGCGCTGGGCATCCTGATCTCGCTGCTGTCGAAGAACGAGTTCGACAAGATGGGCGAGAAGGACCGGCTCTCCTTCGACCCGACGTTCATCAGCTTCGCGGGGATGACCCTCGGTCAGCTCGCGATGATCGTGTTCGGGGTGCTCGTGGTCGGCAACGAGTACAGCACCGGCATGATCCGCACCTCGCTGGCCGCGGTCCCGCAGCGCGGCACGTTCCTCTTCAGCAAGATCGCGGTGGCGACGGGGCTCGCCTTCGTCGTCGGCATGATCACCAGCTTCGTCGCCTTCTTCCTCGGACAGGCGGCGCTCGGCACGCACAGCGCGTCGATCAGCGACTCCGGGGTGCTGCGCGCGGTGATCGGCGGGGGCCTCTACATGACGCTGATCGCGGTCTTCTCGATGGGTGTCGCGACGATGCTGCGCAGCCCGATGCTCTCGCTCGGCATCCTCATGCCGTTCTTCTTCCTGATCTCCAACATCCTCGGCGCGGTGTCCGCGACCAAGAAGCTCGGCCGTTATCTGCCCGACCAGGCCGGCAGCAAGATCATGCGGGTGGTGACCCCGATCGGCGACGACACCCCGTACGGCCCCTGGGGCGGCCTCGCGATCATGGTGCTGTGGGTGGTCGCGGCGCTCCTCGGCGGCTATGTGCTGCTGAAGAGGCGGGACGCGTAGACACTCCGGGCCTGGATTCCTCAGCACACTCAGGGCCTCGGGTCCTCTGGTCATTCAGGGCCTGGGGTCCTCGCCGTTCGGGTGGGGTTCCAGGGCGTCGAAGTCCGTCCAGCCCTCCCAGCGCCACACGTCCTTGTCCAGGTCCGGCTGGAGCGGCACGAAGCGGCCGAGTTCGAAATCGCCCGCCTCCAGGTCGAACCAGCGCTCGTCGGCGACCTCGGTGCCCAGGCCCACCGTCCGTGCCGTCAGCCGGACGAGGAGCTTGACGCCGTACGAGCCGGACAGCTCCTTGCCCTGGATACGCCGGAACGGCAGTTCGGCCACCGGTGCCTCGACCGGTATCCACACGGTGAACGGCGCCCCGCGCTCGACCGCGAGCCAGTACCGCTCGTCGGCCGGTTCGCCCTGCGCGTCCAGCACCTTCAGCCACTGCTTGTAAATGACCAGGCTGCCGTCGTGCGGGGAGCGCTCCAGGTAGCGCAGATGGGCACGGGCGCGCAGATCCACGACGGACAGGTTGTCGAAGCGGTTGTAGAAGCGGACGGCGACGATCGCGTCCTCGCTGTCGGCGTGGCGCCTCGAGTAGCTGGGGAAGTCCGCGGTCCAGGCGTGCGAGATGCTGGCCCGCTGCCGCCAGACGAACGGCCGCAGCGCGAACATCTTGATCAGGACGATGCCCAGCAGCACCGCGGGCACCAGGGAGCCCGTGACGGAGGCGACCGTGGCGAGCAACTGGTGCGCGGTGCTGTCCGGCTCGGGGCTGAGATTGTCCGTACCGACACTCGCCCGCAGCACCGCGAGACTCAGGTCGAAGAGACGCTCCCCGTTCGAGAACCGCTGCGCCATCGACCGCGGCGAGTGCTCGGTGAGCGTCCACGCGGTCGCGATGACGACGGAGAGCCCGGCCAGCGCGCCCAGCGTCATCAGAAGGAGGGCGTGGACGGTACGTCCGGCGATCCACCAGCGAACGGACGTACGGAAGCGCGGATGGGCCCGGCCCCGCCCCGAGGACCCCACCCGACTCCACCCGCGTCTCATCAACCTCAACTCACTTCCCCCGTAACCCACTTCGCCCCCACTCGTACAATGGGACGGCATGATTCCCGGTGTCCGTTCCGGCCAACCCCGTCCGGACGGGGAGACCGGGCCCCGCCCCGGGTACACCTCGCGTGGAAGGCTGTTGCCCCTATCGCGCGACCACCCCCGAAGGGCGTCACCGTGACGACGAAGGACCGAAGCCTGCAGGCGCTGGGCCTGGACGACGTGCCCGCGAAGCAGCCGCTCACCTATCCCGGCCGTCCCACCACCGAGCCCTCGCTGCTCACCGGCGGCGAACTGCTCCAGCTCGACGTGCGGCCGCTGCGGCTCGGCGAGTGGTACGTGGAGGAGCGCCAGGAGCAGCAGCGGCTCGACGAGGCGCTCGCCGACCTAGGCCAGGTCGGCACCGGGCACCGCCACCCGGTGATCGCCGTCGGCTCCAACGCCTCCCCCGGGCAGGTCGCCCACAAGCTGACCCGGCTCGGCATCCCGGCGACGGTGCCGATGGTGCCGGTGCGGGTGCACGGCATCGGGGTGGGCTGCTCAGGGCACATCAGTCCGGCGGGGTACGTGGCGGGGACGCCGTACGTCGACCCGCGCGCCGAGACCACGCTCGTCGTCACCTGGCTGGACTCGACGCAGCTGAAGGCGGTCGACGACACCGAGTTCCCTGACTACCGGCGGGCGATACTCCCGGGCGACGCGTTCGCGATGACGATGCCCTCCGGGGAGCGGCTCGGCGGCGCGTACATCTACTTCAGCGCGCACGGGGTGCTCGCCGATCCGGCCACCGGGCAGCCGCGTCCGGGCGGCGGCGACCAGGCGGAGCTGCTCGCGGCGCTGCTGGCCGGGTCCGCCCGGCTGCGCGAACTGCTCGGTCCCGACCCGGCCACCTGGGTGCGGCGTGCGGGAGCCGACCGCGCGCTGCGCGAGCGGGGCACGCTGGTCTTCGGTGAGGAGGGCTGGGTACTGCCGCAGACGGACTTCCTGCCGTACGTCGACGACGCGTCCGAGCTGCGGCTGTACGACGACCTGCCGCCGCTGGACGACTCGCTTCCCCGTCGGGCGTGAGGCCTGCTTGGTATCGGGTGCGGAGGTTCCGTTTCCAGCCTGACCAGGCAGGACGGGTACCTGACAAAGACTGGGGTGCGAGTAAGGCTCCAGGTAAGACCTTTACCCCAACCGTCCCCCGCGTGACCTGCACATTTTTACTTTCTCTTGAGCGGAACCGTCAGCGCCCCGATATCCTCCTAACCCTTACGGGGGCGTGCGCCCCGACGTCCTGAACCTTTCGATGGGTGCGGAGCATGATCGAGGCAGTCGGCCTGACGAAGCGCTACGGCGCCAAGACGGCCGTGTACAACCTTTCCTTCCAGGTGCGGCCGGGTGCCGTCACCGGCTTCCTCGGGCCCAACGGCTCGGGCAAGTCGACGACGATGCGGATGATCCTCGGCCTCGACAACCCCACCTCGGGGCAGGTCACCATCGGCGGCTTCCCCTACCGCAAGCTGCCCAACGCGCCCCGCCAGGTCGGCGCGCTCCTCGACGCCAAGGCCGTACACGGCGGCCGGCACGCCCGCAACCACCTGCTCTGCCTCGCCCAGTTGTCGGGCATCCCGGCCCGCCGGGTCGACGAGGTGCTCGGCGTGGTCGGGCTGCAGGACGTGGCCAAGAAGCGCTCCAAGGGCTTCTCGCTCGGCATGGGGCAGCGGCTCGGCATCGCCGCCGCGCTCCTCGGCGACCCTCAGGTGCTGCTCTTCGACGAGCCGGTCAACGGCCTCGACCCCGAGGGCATCCTCTGGGTCCGCAACCTGATGAAGGCGCTCGCGGCGGAGGGCCGCACGGTCTTCGTCTCCTCGCACCTGATGAGCGAGATGGCGCTGACCGCCGACCACCTGATCGTGATCGGCCGCGGTCAGCTGCTCGCCGACCAGAACATCAAGGACTTCATCTCGCACAACTCGGCCGACTTCGCCCGGGTCCGCACCCCGGAGACCGAGCCGCAGCAGCGCGAGAAGCTGACCGCCGCGCTCACCGAGGCGGGCGGCCAGGTGCTGCCCGAGCAGGACGGCGCGCTGCGCGTGATGGGCCTGCCGCTGCCCCGCATCAGCGACCTCGCGCACTCCGCCGACGTACGCCTGTGGGAGCTCTCTCCGCATCAGGCCTCGCTGGAGGAGGCGTACATGCGGATGACGCAGGGTGCCGTCGACTACCGCTCGACCATCGACCAGAAGGCCGGGCTCCAGCAGGAGCTGCCGCCGGGTGCCATGCCGCCGCCGCAGCTGCCGGTCGCGGGCCAGGGCCAGCCGGGCTGGTACGCGCCTCCGCCGCCCCAGCAGGGCGGGCAGCCGTTCGCGATGCCGCAGGGCGCCCCGCAGGCGGGCCCCTACGGCGCTCCGGGCACCCCGGGTGCGCCGGGTGCCGCGGACGTCAACCCGTACGCCCAGCCCGCTCCCCAGACCCCGGCGCAGCCGCCCGTCGCGCCCCCGGCGCCCGCCGCGCCCGCCGCCCCCGACCTGACCAAGCCCGAGGACGCCCGATGAGCACGCCCCCGCCCCCGATGCCGCAGCAGGCCGCCGCTGCCCCCACCTGGCAGGCGGCGCCCGGCACTTCGTACAGCTCGCCGATCCCGGTCACCCCCACCCACCTCGGCCACGCGCTCACCTCCGAGTGGACGAAGATCAAGTCGGTGCGCTCCACGCTGTGGACGCTCGGCATCTTCCTGCTCCTGGTGGTCGGCATCGGCTTCCTGGTCGCCGCGCAGACCCAGGACTCCGACTTCGGCGACGTGCCGTACACGATCCCGGCCTTCTTCGGGCTGATCCTGGGCCAGATCTGCCTGATCACGCTGGGCGTCCTGGTCGTCTCCTCCGAGTACGGCACGGGCATGATCCGCACGACCTTCACGGCCTCGCCGCAGCGCCACCGGGTGCTCACCGCCAAGCTGATCATCTTCTTCGCGGTGGCGTTCACCGTCTCGGTGTTCTCCATCGGCCTGGTCGGCCTCATGACCTCGGCCATGCACAGCGGTTCCTCGCACGTCTCGTGGGGCGGCACGGTCGTCAAGGGCGCGCTGTACGTCTCGCTGCTCGGCGTCCTGTCGCTCGCGGTGGGCTCGATGCTGCGGCACTCGGCAGGCGCGATCACCACGATGCTCGGCCTCGTGCTGGTGCCCGCGATCCTGCCCGCGTTCCTGATGATGTCGCAGAGCATGCGCACGATCGGCGAGAAGATGCAGGAGTACGCCGCTCCCAACGCCCTCGCCAGGGTCTTCGCGCTGGACAACGGGAACGGAAGCGGCGGCGCGCAGCTCGGCCTGCTCGCCGGAGTGACGGCGGCGGCGATCGCCGCCGCGTTCGTGCTGCTGGAGCGCCGGGACGTGTGAGGCCGCTGCGACCTGAAGTCGCCTAGAACCTGGGCGCGTTACGGGACCGCTGCACCCTTGAGGTGCGGCGGTCCTTCGCGTTCCAGCAGGCCTTGTGCCAGTGGCGGCGCTCGTCGACGCCCGAGTGCTCCGGCCAGGCCACCACGTGCGGGACGCCGGAGGGGATCATCTGGTCGCAGCCCGGGCAGCGGTAGGTCTTGCCCTCGGCGCTGGCGCCCGCCACATGACGCACGCTCCACTCCTCGCCCTGCCAGCTCTCCGTGGACTGCCAGCCGCCGTACCGCCCGGAGCGGTCGTCCTCCGCGCTCCGGTCGGAGGGGTCGGAACCCTTGGGACGGTTGCGACGCGGGGACACAGGACACCTCACGGAGCTATACAGGGAGCAGGGTCTTCTCCAGCCTACGCGGAGCGGACAGGGGTAGCCGTACCCCACCAACCCCCTCAGACCACCCTCCCGTCGGCCCATTCTGCAGACAATCCGCAAATCTCCCCGACAGGCCGTGTCCTCGGCACGTGTCGGACGGTTATGCCGGTGGGGGAGCTCCGCGTCGGAGCCGAGGAAGCAGGAAAGCACCATGCACGTTGGAAGTTTTGTACTGGCGGCCCAGTTCCCTGGCCAGGGCCAGGGGGAGGCCCTGCACCGCGCGGTGCGCACGGCCGAGGTCGCCGAAGAGGCCGGGCTCGACGCGGTGTGGCTGGCCGAGCACCACTTCGTGTCGTACGGGACGTGCCCGTCGGCGGTCACCCTGGCCGCCCTGCTGCTGGGCCGCACCAGCCGCATCCGCGTCGGTACGGCGGTCAGCGTACTGCCCACCGTCCACCCCGTAGCCCTCGGCGAGCAGGCCGCGCTGCTGCACGTGACGTCCGGCGGCCGTTTCACACTGGGCGTGGGGCGCGGCGGGCCCTGGGTGGACCTGGAGGTCTTCGGCGCGGGCCTGGAGGCGTACGAGAAGGGGTTCCCGGAATCACTCGATCTGCTGGTGCGCTGGCTGCGCGAGCCGTCCGTGGAAGGGCGGGGTGAGCGGTTCAGGTTCCGCGAAGTGCCCGTCGTGCCCCGGCCGTCGGAGGCGCTGAGCGGCTCCCCCGGCCCCGAGGTCGTCGTCGCCTGCACCTCACCGGCGAGCGTGCGGCTCGCCGCCGAGCGGGGGCTGCCGATGCTCCTCGGTATGCATGTCGGTGACGAGGAGAAGGCCGAAATGGTGTCCCTGTGGCGACAGTTGGCGCGTGTGGCGGGCCGTTCGACGGACGAGATCCTCGGCGCGGCCCATGTGTCGGCCGGCGTCTGCCAGATCGCGGACCGTCGCACCGACGCCGTCGAGACTCTCCTCAAGGCGATGCCGGGCTGGCTGAGGCAGGGGCTGGACGCGCATGTGACGGTCGACGGCCGCGCCCGCGCGATGCGGGACCCGCTGGCGTACACGGAACTCCTGTGCGGGCTGCACCCGGTGGGCACGCCGCGCCTGTGCGCCGACCGTCTCGCGGCCACCTCGGAGCGCACCGGAATCTCCCGCTTCGCCCTCCTCGTCGAGGGCTCCGGCGACCTGGCGGCGACAGAGGAGAACGTCCAACGGCTCGGCACCGAGGTACTCCCCCACCTCGGCTGAGTCAGGTCACCGCGGACGGCGTGGGCCCGGGAGAGGGTGCGGGCGCCCTGGGCCCACCAAGGGTCTCCAGGGCCCCACGACCGGCTTGTCCCGCCCCGCGGCCCGGACAACTCGGTCTCCCTGACCCGACGCTCACACCCACCCACCCACGATCCACGTCCCGCCGTCGGCCCGGGGACCCGGGGGAGCCTGCCGCCCCGTACAGATGCACCTCCCGCGTACGGAGCGGCAAGCGATGCGGCATCACGGCGTCACGTCAGCAGTCTCGGAATTCCGGCGACTGATTCAGCAGCTGACTGCGCACCGAGGTGAAGCGTGCCAGCGTGTCGTCCACTGAGGCGTCCAGCGGGAACACCGCCACCCGATGGCAGTTCTGGAAGGCCAGCCGCACACCGAAGTGCCGCTGCAGCGCGCCGCGTATCGCGTCACTCGCGAGCGCACGCAGCAGCTGGCCACGCGCCTGCTCGTCCGGCGGAGGCGTCTGGTTGTCGGCGAAGTTGCCGCCGTCCACCTTCAGCTGAGCCACCAGGGAGCTGATCATCTCCCATGCGTAGGGCAGGGAGGTCCGGACGCAGTCGACGAATTCTGCTTCGTCGACCTCGCCTCGCTCGGCCTTCTCGAGTAGGGCCGGTGAGACGTCGAGCGACATGGGTTCTCCTCTCGCACCCCCAGACCTCGGGGGTTGCCGGACAGGTAAGGGACATTCGCGATATCGAACACTCTGAGTACACGCATCGCGACCTCCCGTTTATACGGTAAGCAACGTACGGTGACGGCACCAGGAGAATGCGCACATAGCGAACTCCCAGTAGGCCCACAATCAGCCACGACCGAACAGGCGTCTTCCAGGGCGAATCGCGTGGACCTCTGCCCGTCGAGTAGCGTTGCGGACCATGCGTCTCGTCATTGCCCGCTGCTCCGTTGACTACGCGGGCCGGCTCACCGCCCATCTCCCGTCGGCCCCCCGCCTCATCCTGGTGAAGGCGGACGGCAGCGTCTCGATCCACGCTGACGACCGGGCCTACAAGCCCCTCAACTGGATGTCGCCGCCCTGCACCCTGAAGGAGGGCTCCGGCGACGAGGAGGGCGTCTGGACCGTCATCAACAAGGCGGGCGAGAAGCTCATCATCACGATGGAGGAAGTCCTCCACGACTCCTCGCACGAACTCGGCGTGGACCCCGGCCTGATCAAGGACGGCGTGGAAGCGCACCTCCAGGAGCTCCTCGCCGACCGCATCGAAACGCTCGGCGAGGGCTACACGCTCATCCGCCGCGAGTACATGACGGCCATCGGCCCCGTCGACATCCTGTGCCGCGACGGCGAGGGCCAGACCGTCGCCATCGAGATCAAGCGCCGCGGCGAGATCGACGGCGTGGAGCAGCTCACCCGCTACCTGGAGCTGCTCAACCGCGACCCGCACCTCGCGCCGGTCCGGGGCGTCTTCGCCGCCCAGGAGATCAAACCGCAGGCCCGCGTCCTCGCCACGGACCGCGGCATCGGCTGCACGGTCCTGGACTACGACGCGCTGCGGGGCATCGAGGACGACAAACTGCGGTTGTTCTGATTCGAACGACTTTGACTCAATCGGCCATGTAGTTCACCGGTCAGAAGTGAGGGCCGGGTCCGATGTCGGACCCGGCCCACACTTAGGTGGTCGTGGATCGTGGTGCTCATATCACCGATCCGTTA
>NZ_JBHVST010000080.1:0-53315 GCF_042885015.1 Streptomyces sp. NPDC058086
GGTGGCTCTCCCTTTGGTGATCACCCCGCGTGGCCCACACCCACCCCGACGCCGCCCCCGGCCCCCGGGGGGGGGGCCCCCCCCTGCCCCGCCCGCCCCCCACTATCCGGGGGGGGGGGCCAGGGCTCGACCCCCCACCCTGCCAGATCCACCAGATCCACCAGTTCCACCAGTTCCACCAGATCCGCCAGGTCCACCCGACGCAGCACCGACGCACAATCTCAGGAGACCCTCGATGCGCAGAATGCGCCTCACGGCAGCCATGGTCGCCGCCGCAGCGGTGTCCGGCACGCTGGCTCTCGCGAGCCCGGCGTCCGCCGACCCCACCCCCGCCGGGACCTTCCGCCAGCTTGTCGGCGTGGGTTCCGACACCACCCAGGACGTGCTCAACGCCCTCGCCGGTGACACCGTCAACGGCAAGAGCTACGCCGACACCGCCGTGAAGGCGGGCGACGCGGGCATCGCCTCGTACGACGCGATCCCCTCCGGCTCCGCCACCACCACCATCCAGACCCGCTCGGGCGGCCCGTCCTTCCTGCGCCCCAACGGCTCCGGCAAGGGCAAGCTCGCCCTCAGCGAGTCGCTGACCGGTGACAAGTTCCCCAGCAGCGACGGCGTCGTCATCAAGGGCCAGGTCGACTTCGCCCGCTCCTCCGGCGGCCCGAGCGTCTCCGGTACCGCCCTCACCTACGTCCCGTTCGCCCGGGACGCGGTCGGCGTCGCGGTCCGCGGCTCGGGTATCGACACGCTGACGGTCGACCAGCTGCACGACATCTACGCCAGCGGCGGGACGCCCACGGTGAACGGCCACGTCGTGCACCCGGTCATCCCGCAGGCCGACTCCGGCACCCGCAAGTTCTTCCTCGCGGCGATCGGCCTCAACGAGCTCACGGTCTCCCCGAACATCCCGACCGTCCAGGAGAACCAGGCGAACGCCGCGCTCACCCAGGACGGCGCGCTGGTGCCCTTCTCCGTGGGCAGCTGGATCGCCCAGAACAACGGCATCGCGCCCGACTACAGCACGACCGCCGTCGCCGCCGGCGCGCACCTGGCCGGCATCCAGCTGCCCGGCGACACGGGCGCCACCAGCCCGGTGACCACGGTGAACGGCAAGCTCACCCCGGTCAGCGGCTACTTCGAGAACGCCACCTTCGGCCGCGACGTCTACAACGTCGTCCCGAGTCGCGCGATCGACCCCACCAGCGTCTTCTTCGACAAGGCGCTGTACGACGTCTTCGTCACCAGCGGCACCCACGAGGCGGCCCTCGCCTCAGACACCGCCGAGAAGGTCATCGCCGACTTCGGCTTCCTGAACGAGTCGTACAACGGCTCGGTCAACCCCGCCAAGCACGCCAAGCTCGGCGGCCTGGAGGAGTCCGGCGTCGACACCGCGACACCGTCTGCACCCGCCCTGAAGGCCACGCCCGGCGACGCGAGCCTCAAGCTGAGCTGGACCGCCCCCACCCCCGCCCCCGCGCTCCCGGTCACCGACTACCGCGTCACGCTGACCGGTTCGGACGGCGCTGTCGTGGCCGTCAAGGACGTCCCGGCCACCACCACGACGTACAGCTTCACCGGCCTGGCCCTCGGCACCTACACCGCCTCGGTCTCCGCCGCCAACCTCAACGGCAGCGGCAACGCGGCCTCCTGGACCGGCGCCGTCAAGTACACCAGCGCCGTGAAGGCCACCGCCGCCACGACCGCGTACGGCAGGACCCCGAAGGTCGCCGTCACCGTCACCGGCTCGCACGGCGTCGTCCCGAGCGGCAAGGTGACCGTCAAGGACGGCACCACCACGCTCGGCACCGGCACCCTGGACAGCTCCGGCAAGGTCACCATCGGCCTGTCCAACCACCTCAAGGTCGCCACGCACACCCTGTCGGTGTCCTACGGCGGCAGCACCAAGCTCAACGCCTCCTCCACGAGCGCCAAGCTGACGATCACCAAGGCGACCCCGTCGGTCGGCTCCACCGCGCCCACGTCGATCAGCCACACCGGCCGCGCCAAGGTCGGCGTGAAGGTCACCGCGACCGGCACCACGCCGACCGGCACGGTCCGTGTCTACGAGGGCTCCCGGGTGATCGCCACCGGCACGCTGAGCGGCGGCAAGGTGACCATCACCCTGCCCAAGCTGAGCCGTGGCAAGCACACCCTGCACGTGTTCTACGCGGGCTCCTCGACGGTGTACTCGAAGAACGGCGTGAGCTTCACCATCAAGTCCACCTGACGCACGACCCGTCGGGGAGGCCGCGACGGCGGTCTCCCCGACGGCCCCACCAGTGAAGCCATACCAGTGAAGCCATGGAAGGAGACGCGTCGCCGTGACGGTCGCCGTACAGACCACGCTCACCACGCCCGTGCCGCGGCTGGGAGTTCGGGGAGTCACCGCCGTCCGGCACCTCGCCCGGGGCGGTCTGCTCACCCTGGCCGCCCTGCTGCTCGGCCTCACCGCGCAGCTGCTGCTCGTCAGCGGCATTCAGGAACGAGCCGCGCAGCACGCCTCGTACGACGCGCTGCGCACCCAACTCGCCCTCGGCACCGCCCCGGTGGCCCAGACCGACCAGCAGGGCAGACTGCTCGCGCCCGGCACCCCGGTCGCCCTCATCGACATCCCAGCCGTCCACGTCCACCAGGTCGTCCTGGAGGGCACCGACTCCGCCGTCCTCACCGACGGCCCCGGCCACCGCCGGGACACCCCGCTGCCCGGACAGTCCGGCACCAGCGTGCTGATGGGCCGCGCGGCCGCCTACGGGGGTCCCTTCGGCCGTCTCGACCAGCTCGCCGCGGGCGACACGTTCACCGTGACCACCGGCCAGGGCAAGGCGAAGTACCAGGTCCTCGGCGTACGACGGGCCGGCGACCCGGCGCCCGCCGCCGTGGCCTCCGGCAAGGGCCGCCTGGTCCTCGTCACGGCCACCGGCCCGCACTTCATGCCCGGCGGAGTGCTGCGCGTCGACGCCGACCTGATCTCCACCCCCGCCCAGACCCCGGCGGCCGTCATCCGCTCCGGCACGCTCCCGGAGTCCGAACAGCCCCTCGCGCACCCCTCCGGCGTGCCGTGGCCGCTGGTCATGTGGCTCCAGGCGCTCGTGGCCGCCGCCGTCGCCGCGGTGTGGACCTGGCACCGCTGGGGCCGGCACCAGACGTGGATCGTGTTCGCCCCGGTCGTCGCGGTGCTCGGCCTCCAGGTCGCCGTCCGCACCACCGAACTGCTGCCGAACCTGATGTGAACCCTGTGAACCTTCCCGAGACCCACGATCACCACGAGGTGCCCGACGTGACCGATGCGACCGCTTCCCTCGATACGACGGCGACCGACACCGTCGTCCTGCCGCCCGTCGCGCCCGTCGCGTCCGTCAGGACCGCGATGGGGGCCGCGATGGGGGCCGTCGCTCCCGCGACTCTCGAAGCCCGCGCCGTCTCGGCCTGGTTCGGCAGCCACCAGGTGCTGCAACAGGTCTCCCTCACGATGCCCGCCGGGCAGGTCACCGCCCTGATCGGCCCCTCCGGCTGCGGCAAGTCGACCTTCCTGCGCACGCTCAACCGGATGCACGAGCTGATCCCCACGGCCGCGATGGGCGGCGAGGTGCTCTTCGACGGCGAGGACATCTACGCCCCCGAGCGCCGCCTGACCGACGCCCGCCGCAGGATCGGCATGGTCTTCCAGAAGCCCAACCCGTTCCCCGCCATGTCGATCTACGACAACGTGGTGGCGGGTCTGCGCCTGACGGGCACTCGCGTCGGCCGTCGCGAGAAGGACGAGCTGGTCGAGGAGAGCCTGACCAGGGCCGGCCTGTGGAAGGAGGTACGGGACCGACTCCGCCAGCCCGGCGGCGCGCTCTCCGGCGGCCAGCAGCAACGCCTGTGCATCGCCCGCGCCCTGGCCGTACGTCCCCAGGTGCTGCTGATGGACGAACCGTGCTCGGCGCTCGACCCCACGTCCACCCGCCGGGTCGAGGAGACCATCCACGAACTCGCGGGCGAGGTGACCGTCGTGATCGTCACTCACAACATGCAGCAGGCGGCCCGCGTCTCCCAGCAGTGCGCGTTCTTCCTCGCCGAGCAGGGCACCCCCGGCGGCATCGTCGAACACGGTCCCACCGAACACATCTTCGGCACCCCTGAGGATCAGCGCACAGCGGACTATGTGGCGGGCCGCTTCGGCTGACATCCTCGGCTTCCGTGATGATCAGACGACGTACCCTCCTGACCGCGCTCGCGACCACCCCCGTCCTGAGTGGCGTCGCGGTGACCACGACCGCCCCGCCCGCGGCAGCAGCCGAACCCGCCTCGAACACGGCCCTCTACGCGGACCCCACATGGACCGAGGGCGTCCACTGGGGCCGCCGCTCCAGACGCCACCTGATCGACGACCAGAGCACGACCGGCCGCGCCCCCTTCCTCCGCTCCACGGTCATCGCCCCGCACGGCGGCGGCATCGAAGGGGGCACCTCGGAACTCTGCCTGGCGATAGCCGGTTACCACCCCGCCGACCTCGCACCCACCCCGGTGGTCGGCCCGGTGCACGACTTCTGGATGTTCGAGGGCCTGATGAGCGGCGGAAACGGGGCGCTGCACGTCACCTCCACCCACTGCGACGACACGATCGCCCGCTCCCTGTGCGCGGGCAGCCTGAACGCGCTGTCCCTGCACGGGTGCAGCCCCGAGCAGGCGGGCCTGGAGTCCGGCGCCAAGGCGGTCCTGATCGGCGGCCTCAACCCGACCTTCCGGCAGTACTTGCTGGAGGAGTTCACCGCAGTCGGCATCCGCGCGGTGACGGCGTCCGGCGAGGAGGAGATCGCCGGTATCTCCCCGGACAACATCTGCAACCGCACCCTCCTCGGCATGGGCGCCCAGCTGGAGATGACCACGGCCCTGCGTGCCTCGATGTTCGCCGCCGGCAAGAACACGGTCGCCGACCGCGCCACCAACCTCCTCCCGTCCTTCTGGACCTTCACTGCCGCGACCCGCAGGGCGATCGACCGGGTGGAGGCGGGACAGACGGTGTTGTGAGCCAGCCGTGCCGAGCGTGCGTTGTTAGGATCACCAGTGCGAATACGGGAGTTGACGGACTGACGCGACGGGGGTCGGCGTGGGAGACCGTACGGGCCATCAGGGCAGCCCAAGAGATCTGCGAGTCTCCCACGAGGACCTGACGAAGCTAGCTGACGACCTCGACGACATGCAGGACCACTTGGACCAGCAGGTCAAGCGCATGGACTCGATCGTCGACCGCATCGAGGCGGGCTGGCGGGGCCCGGCGGCGACGGCGTACCGCGAGTTCCACCGGGCCGCAGCCGAGGACGCCGTACGCATTCGCGATGTGATGAAGCATCTGGAGCAGGCCGTGCGGCTGAGCCGCGACGGCTTCACGGAGCAGGAACTGGCCGTGGTCGAGCAGATGCGCCAGATTCGGGTGGACGTGGGCAGCGAGGTCGACCGGCTCTCCACGCCGAACCCGGACGCCGTGTCGGCGACCCCAGCCGCGCGCCCGAGCAGCGGCCTCGACGCCCTCTGACCTCCCACAGACCACGAAGCACTTTTCACGTACCGGGGGAAACATGCAGCCTGGAGATGCCGCCGACGACCACATAGCCGTCTCCTTCACCACCCTTCACGACCTCGCCGTCGAACTGGAGGACATCCTCAAGAAGCTCAACGGCAAACTGGAAGACCTGTACGACCGGGCCGTCCCTGTTGTCCTCTCCTGGGAAGGCGAGGCCCGTGAGGTCTTCGTGGAGAAGCTCGACGAGTGGGACCACTCCGCCCAGGACCTCCAGGCCGCACAGAAGTGGCTGCACGAATACGTCACGACGGGCCACGCCAACTATGCGGCAGCGCACCGGGCGGTGCTGCGGGGCTGGGGGGCAGTCTGATGGCCACTCCCACCCCCGAGCCCAGCGCCTCGGCCAGCCCCTCTGCCGGTGACACCCATCCCGCTCCGGAGCCCACCGACCACGAGCCCGAGCCGAGTCCCGGCACATCCCCGGACCCCCATTACAAGCCTCCGCCCCCACCACCGACCGGCCATGACGGCCGCCCCTCGGACGCCCGCCGCGCGTGGGAACGTGAGCAACTCAGACAGCCCGCACCCAAGAGTGGGGGCGGTTTCGACGTGAAGACCACGCACGTCTACTACACGTCCGCGTTGATCCGTGACGAACAGTTCACCTTTCACAAGGCGGCCACGGGGCTCGTGGACGACGTGCACCGTCGGCAGGCGGCTGGAAAGGGCAGCGGTGCCGACGACTTCTCCGACGCGTACGACGAGGTGGCCGAGGCATTCCTGGACGTGTGGGCCAAGGCTGTCGGCAGCATCGGGGGCGTCTCGCTCGGTCTGACCAACACCGCGAACAACTACGCGGCCGCCGACTGGCACTCACGCGGAGTACAGGGGCCGCCCCCTCGCAGGGACGCCCCGATCGGCGTCGGCGAGGTCTTGTACGGTCCGGTGGCCTCTATCAAATGGACGGGCACCGGCGACGGCACGGACACCGCCTTCTGGGCCGGAATCGGTGAAGTGCCCGACCTGCTAGCAGGTTTGATCAAGCCGGCCGTTGAGGACGGGTTGAGGCTCGGCAAGACCCACGAGATCACCCCGGGAGCCGAGACCGGCGATCTGCGCGACATCGGAAACGCCTGGGAAGCCGCGGGGAAGTCGGCGCAGAAGTCCGCCGATCACTTCACCGAATGCATCGAGTATCTGACCGACGGCAGCAACAGTGACTGGCAGAGCGCCATGAACGGCTTCTGCCAGTCGATCTGGGGTACCACGGCGTGGGGCGGGCGCCGGGACACCGACAACAACGCCGTACCCCCGAGCCAGCCAGGGGGCCGGGACTGGCGTACCAACTTCAAGGAGAATCCCTCCGCACGCCGCCCCATCATCGAGGTCCTCAAGAAGACCGGCGACGATATGAAGAAGGCGTTCCACGATGTGGCGGACGCCGCCGACAAGTGCCGGAAGACCACCGAACACCTGGCGACAGAGGCGACGAAGGCGACGGTCAGGGACCTAGTCCCGGATGGCTTCGACTGGGAGGAGTTCACCAAGATGGCGGCCGTGCTCACCGTCGTGGAGATCACCGCCGTCTTCCGCTCCCACATGGACAAGTCAGGAGCCGACGCTGCGGTCGAGGCCTGCCACAAGGCGTTCCATGACGGGGCGGAGCAGCTCCGCAAACTCCTCCCGGAGCTCATGGAGGCCTGCCGCAGTGCTCCCACCTACGAGGCGGAAGAGGCACGCGCGGAAGCCTTCGGCGCGCGGTCCTTGAATGAATTCAAGCCCGAGCACAAGTGGTCCACTCCGGGGGATGCGGACCGCGGGGTCTACAAAGTGGACCTGGCCTCCACAGAGTGGCTGGAGAACTCCCACACCGTCAGCAAGCACGTCGGCCTCGACGACGATCAGTTGGCGCAGCGCCTGCGGGACGATCTGAAGAAGCCACCACGGCCTGGGACGGAGTGGGAGTACGGACAGCCCAAGGTGGCGACGGCCTCTTCATTCAAGGATCTGGAGTCGGCGCAGAAGATGACGCAGTACAACATCGACCAGAACTCGAACACGATCAAGCAGTGGCTTGAGAAGCCTCCGAAGCCCGGGGAGCGCATGGAAATCCGCGTTGACGAGACTCCGTACGGCACGACGGGAAGAAGTATCGCCAAGGAGCACATCAAGACCGATCCGTTCCCCTCGTCACACGCGGAAAACGTCTCAGGGGTGGAGACTCGCCTTATCTACAATGACAAGCTTGATCCGAAGTTCACCGTCATGACGTCCATGCCGGTCAAGAAGAGCCAGGAATCCTGAATGGCAATTACGAGCCAGGATATGATCGAGTATTTTCGCCTCGAAGGAGCAAGAAACCTTCTCAAGCTATACGGGCGCTATCAGGATAATATCCCGGACGACGCTTCAGAGTGGAGGAAGGAGCTCTTTCCAGTCGTTCGTGGAATTTGGAACTCGGAAATGGATGGCGGTAGAAATCGGTACGAGATCGGAGCGCAACTCCGCACCGCTGCCGATTTGTTTGAAATTCATCCAGATGGCTCGCATCACGCCTTGAAGAATTTTCCCACGGGGCACCCCAAGGAGCGTACGGCTGCCATTTTTCGGGAAATCGCCGACTATGTGGAACAGTGGGCTTCCCCGCTGGACAGGGAAGCTATCAGTAATACCCCGATAACCGCTCGAGAACTGATCATGCGCTTCCCGCGTCTGAGTAATATCCTGCCCCTTTATTTCGGGCAGGATGGTGCGGCCGTCAGTGACGACATGCAGGACGCGAGTACGGAGGAAGGTATCCGCATGTACATCGACGAGACACACCCCGGATGCCCGTGGAATCTTCCGGCCGCTGTAGCCGAATGCCACGAAGCTCTGGCGATTTTCCACACGGAGGATCAACTGGACAGATTCTTCTGCGGGGCTGGAATTCATGGCGGTTCGGGTAGCGACGACTTCACCGACTTCCTCCCCCTCTTCGCCCGCCTCTGCAGCGAGCACATGAGAGAGTTCCACTCACCGATGTGGGAACCCAGGTAAATTCACGACGAGGGACAATCGGCACACCATGCGTACCCGTTCCGCCACCTACCCCGACCGCGAGACCGCCCAATGGGCCACCCAGCAGGTCGTCACCGCCAACGAGCAGCTCATCCACCGCTGGCTCGCCCAGGCCACCCGCCCCCGTCTGACGATCGAGGCGTCGTGGCCCTCGCGGACCGAGCCGGTCGGCCGGGTGCTGATTCAGGCGATGATGCTGGCGGGCCGTGAGCCCGTGGACGTACGCGCGGCCCGCGTGGTGCTCAAGCGCGACGCGACGCGCCCCCATGGCTTTGTCGTCCAGGCCACGTTTCCCGTCTATCTGTAGAGCCCGTAGAGCCCGTAGAGACCAGTAGAGGCTGATCACCGTGCCCCTGAGCCCCCTAGAACACGACCGCCGCTACGGCGAACTGGACCAGGTGATCCGCGCCTACGCCGGGCAGTCCGCCGACGACACCGCGGACAAGCCCAGCCAGGCCCTGACCGCCTACCTCCGCCACACCTGGCACACTCGCCCCTGGGCACTGGCCACGGCGGAGGCCGAGCTGAGGGAGTACGCCCGTAATCCGCCGGGCCGGCTCCGCCTTCGCCTCGGGGAGTTCTATGCGATCCCGGACGTCGGGCTTCCCGAGTCGGACATCCAGGAGTGGCTGTTCTGCCTCGCCGACCACATCAAGCACAGCGTCGAGACCGGCGAGGCCCCGCCCCCGGCCACCCCCGCCACCCACTGGGAATGGCACGCCCGCTTCCCCGAACTCGCCCAACTCCTCGGCGGCTGGTTCTCCCAGGACATGCCGGACGAGTTCGACGACCACGACGCCGCCGTCGACGACTACGCGGCCGGCACCCACCCCCAGCTGGTCGCCCGCGTGGTCGGCGAACTGCGCGAACTCCTCGCCCTGGACCTGGACGAGCCCGACTACGCCCTGGCCGTCGCCGAACTGGGCATGGAGGTCGACCCGCCGGCTCCCTACAGCCCCAGTGGCTGGCTAGCCCTCGTCGCCGAACGGCTCGCGGCGCCGCGAGCGGACTACGGGCCGGACGCCGGTCAGTGAGTCGCGCGGCTCGTTCGCTGCCCCACGTGCACCGCGAACGCCGCCCAGGCAGACGGGGCGACCACGACCATGGGCCCGTCCACGTCCTTTGAGTCACGGAGGGCGACGGTGCCGGGTATGTTGCGGGCGACTTCGACGCACTCTTGGCCGGCATCGCCGCCGCTGTAGCTGGACTTGACGAACGCGAAATCGAACTCGGTCACCGGGGCTACATCTCCTTGCGAATGGCTTCGATGAGGTCGAGGGCGTTGCGTTCCGCCAGCCCGATCCGCGCGATGCGGTCGAAGATCCGGCCGTGCCGGGCGGCATCCTCCTCGCTTTCCAACCAGAGCGTAGAAGACGGTACGTCCATATGTACGACGTCCAGCGCGCCAAGCTCGGCAAACGAGACGACGCTGAACGACCCGGTCATGCCCGGGTTCGCCCCTGCCAGCCAGGGGACCACCTGCACCTTCACCGTATTCATGTGCGCGAAGTCGAGTAGTTGCCCCAGTTGCTCCCTCATCACCTCGCGACCGCCCACGAGTTGGCGCAGCGCCCCCTCGTGGAGTACGACCCAGAGTTCTAAGGGTCGTTCCGACCGCAGTCGCGCCTGACGGGCAAGCCTCGCCTCAACGAATGGCTCGATCTCGCTCGGGTCCTCCCACGAACCGGCTCCGACGGCCACCGCCCGCGCATAGTCGGGGGTCTGCAACAGGCCGGGGATGAAGGCGAGTTGCCAGGTTCGGATGCTGGTGGCGATGTCCTCCAGGGCGACGTACTCCACCATGGCGGGAAGCTGTGGGTACTGGTTCCACCAGCCGTGGGCCTTGCGTCTCTCGCGATCCGTGCGGGCCAGGGTCAGCAGCCTCCCGATCGCCGGCTCGCCGGTCTCGCCGTACAGATGGCACAACGCACGGATGTCCGGGTCGCGGATCGGCACCAACCCGCGCTCCATCTTGGCGACCTTGGCCACCGACGCCGACAGCGCCTCGGCCGCGTGCGCCTGACGCAACCCGTGCGCCTCGCGCATACGCAACAGCTCGCCGCCCAGTCGTCGCGCCAGCACGGTCGACACGGACACGCCGCGATCAGGGCTTCTGCCTGCCATCTCGCGCTCCCTCCAGCCGAGTTGGTCACAGTCTGTGCCGTCGGCGCACTGTGAGCAAGGAAGTTCGAGTAGAAATTTATGGCCTCATAGTTGATGGCCCTCAGGAATAGCGCTACCTTCGGTGTTCGGATGATTACTCAAAGGCGCCAGGCGGCGGAAGCGCACCGTGCTCCCAAACGGGCACCGCGCGGCAGAGCCACCCCATCTGGCACCTCCCTCGCGCAAGGAGACGCACCCCGTGACCAACTCCTGCCCTCCCCCTCGCTTCCCCAAGGGCAACGACCGCTACGACTCCGTGGACTACACCCCCTACCCGGGCAACATCCCCCGCGCCCGCAGACGCGTCGCCCAACTCGCTGTCGACTGGGGGCACCCCGACGTCGCCGGCGACGCGGGGCTGCTGGCAAGCGAGTTGTGCACGAACGCCCTGCTCCATGGGTGCTTACGGGACCGCCTGTTCCGCGTCGAGACGTCACTGACCGGCAACGCACTGCGCGTCGCCGTGACCGACCCGAGGGGCGAGCGGCTTCCGTATCCCCGCACGCCCGTCGCGGATGACCAGTTCGGCCGAGGCCTCCTCATCGTCCGCACGCTCGCGAACCGCTGGGCCGTGGAGAAACTCACCGTCGGCAAGACCGTCTGGGCGGAGCTGGAAATGCGCGGGGATCTTGATGCCTGACCCGCTGAGCTGTCGTCGGCAACACCAACCTGCGGTGGCCGTGCGTGGGCGTCTGCAAGGCCACACACAAAGGCCACGTACACAGGGCCACGTACACAGGGCCACGCATACAGGGCCACGTAGGAAACGGCGGAGACACCGTCGCGATCAAGATCCTCATGGTCGGCAGCACGGCTGCCCGACGTCGTCGACCGAGCAGGCGCCCCAAGGCATCCCCGCGCCCCTCCGACGCGGACCCCGGCGGCCCCTCGCGCCCGGGTCGACAGGGAGTGGTGTCCGGGCATCCGTGCGCATGATCTTGGTCAGGTCTGTGGGACCGTAGGGCATGGGAATGGGCTCGGACACCCCGAGCGTTCCCCTATGGGAGTCCGCGGGCAGCCCCGGCGGACCGGATCGAGAGAGGGTCGGCGGCCCGCATCAAGGGCCCGAGTCGCCCCGTGGTCACGGACCGTCACCGCAGTCGGCCGTCGTCGCGGATGCGGCAGTCGGTCATCCTCCCGGACGCAGCAGTCGACCTTCGGCCGGGATGCGGCCCGGGCAGGGCGCGAATACCGTCTGGCTCAAGATCCCATCGTCCGGAAAGACAGGCGAGCATACCCATCCCACCTGAAACCTATGCGGCGTGTGGCCAAGTTTCTTCCCCTGACGGGCTGAAGTTTTGTTGATCGTGGGTCAGTTGGCCACCCCGTCGCCCTACCCTTCAAAGGGTGAACCAATTGATGTCCCGAGAGTACGAGGCCGATGTCCCCGGGGGAGCAGCGCTCCCCGGCGCCCTGTCCGACGCCCTGCGTGCCGAGCTGATCGCGTTCCGGCGCGACATGCACATGCACCCTGAGCTCGGCAACCAGGAGTTCCGCACCACCGCGGCACTCAAGGCACGCCTGGAGCAGGCGGGCCTCAAGCCCCGCGTGCTCGACATCGGGACCGGGCTCATCTGTGACATCGGGATCGACGGCGATGAAGGTGCAGGGGAGGGCGCAGGGGACGGGGAACGAGCCCGCGCACGGGACGGCGCGGTCGACGGCGGACGCGGCATGCTCGCCCTGCGCGCCGACATCGACGCGCTGCCCATCCCGGACACGAAGAGTGACTGCGCGTACCGCTCGACCGTGCCCGACCATGCGCACGCCTGCGGCCACGACGTGCACACGACCGTCGTCCTCGGCGCCGGGCTCGTCCTCGCCGAGCTGCATCGTCAGGGGCTCCTGCCGCATCCCGTACGGCTGATCTTCCAGCCCGCCGAAGAGGTCCTGCCCGGGGGCGCGCCCGACGCCATCGAGTCGGGAGTGCTGGACGGCGTGGGGCGGATCATCGGCGTGCACTGCGACCCGAAGGTCGACGCCGGGCGGATCGGACTGCGCCACGGTCCCATCACCTCCGCCTGCGACCGGCTGGAAGTCTCACTCGACGGCGCCGGAGGCCACACCGCGCGCCCCCACCTCACCACCGACCTCGTCACCGCCGCCGCGCGCGTCGTCACCGACGTGCCGTCCCTCGTCGCCCGGCGCGTGGACGCCCGCAGCGGGCTCGCGGTGACCTGGGGACGGATCGAGTCCGGGCACGCCTGCAACGTGATCCCGCAGCACGCCGAGCTCTCCGGGACCGTACGCTGCCTCGACCTCGAGGCCTGGCGGCAGGCGCCCGACCTGCTGCACGCGGCCATCGACGAGATCGCCAACCTGTACCGCGCCAAGTCCGAGATCAACTACATCCGGGGCGTCCCGCCGGTCGTCAACGACCCGGCGGTCACGGATCTCCTCCACGACGCCATGACCTCGCGGCGCGGCCCGCACTCCGTCGAGGACACCGAGCAGAGCCTCGGCGGCGAGGACTTCTCCTGGTACCTGGAGCACGTGCCCGGCGCCATGGCCCGCCTCGGCGTCCGTACGCCGGGCGAGCGCACCACCCGTGACCTGCACCGCGGCGACTTCGACGTGGACGAGTCGGCCATCACGGCCGGAGTCGAGCTCTTCACCGCGGCGGCCCTGCTGGACGCGATCCGCTAGGTCTTCCAGGGCCTGTAGGTCCCCCAGGTCCTCCAGGGCCTGGTCGGCATGATCCGCCGGACAGGCCCTGGACGCGGTCCCACGAACGCGAGACGCTCACTCGGAGACGGCGCACAAATGACGTAGGGGCACCCGGGCCGCCGGCCCGTCCGATGCCCCGATCGGCACCCCTTTGTCCGCTTGCGTCACCCCGTCGTAACGGGTGGCGCGCAAACGTAACCCGGTGGCGGCACGGTTCGATAACGGCCCGGAGAAACACCGTTCCCCTCCCCTTCTACGCGCGTTACTGTGCGCCGAAATCGCTGCGTCGGCGGCGTGTTGGGGAAGCGGACCGGCGACGGCCGTGGGGATGAAGGGTGCTTGCTGTGCGTCTGATGTCTCGGAGGACCAGGTTCTCCCAAGCAGCGGTGGCCGTCTCGGTCATCGCCCTCGCGGCGGTCGGTTGTGGCAAGTCGAGCACCGACACGAGCAGCGACTCCAAGAAGAGCTCGTCGGGCTACACCGGGAAGGGCATCGGTCTCGCGTACGACATCGGCGGCAAGGGTGACCAGTCCTTCAACGACGCCGCGTTCGCCGGTTTCCAGAAGGCCGAGACCGAGTTCAAGATCGGCGGCCGGGACATCGAGCCGCAGGACGGCGAGTCCGACGCCGACAAGGTGCAGCGCCTGGAGCAGCTCGCCAAGTCCGGCTACAACCCGGTGATCGGCGTCGGCTTCGTGTACGCGCCGGCCGTCAAGGAGGTCGCGGCGAAGTACCCGAAGACCACCTTCGGCATCATCGACGACGAGCAGGACAAGGCCGCGAACATAGCCGACCTGGTCTTCCACGAGGAGCAGTCCTCCTACCTCGCGGGTGTCGCGGCGGCGAAGGCCACCAAGAAGAACCACATCGGTTTCATCGGCGGCGTGGACATTCCGCTCATCCACAAGTTCGAGGCGGGCTTCGACCAGGGCGCGAAGTCGGTCAACCCGAGCATCAAGATCGAGTCGCAGTACCTGACGCAGACGCCCCAGGAGGGTGGCTTCGCCAGCCCCGACAAGGGCAAGGACGCGGCGGCCGGCCAGATCGAGAAGGGCGCCGACGTGGTCTACCACGCGGCCGGCCTGTCCGGTCAGGGCGTGATCTCCGAGGCCGCCTCCAAGAAGGTGTGGGCCATCGGCGTCGACTCCGACCAGTACGCGCAGAGCTCCCTGGCCAAGTACAAGGACTGGATCCTCGGCTCGGCCCTGAAGAACGTCGGCGGCGCGGTGTACGACCTGGCCAAGTCCGTCGTCGACGGCAAGCCGCTGAGCGGTGTCGTGCGCGGCGACCTGAAGTCGGGCGGCGTCGGCTTCGCCGACTCCAACCCGAAGTACAAGGCCATGAAGGACGTCGTCGCTGCGGTCGACAAGGCCAAGCAGGACATCATCGACGGCAAGGTCACCGTCAAGACGACCCAGTGAGTCGTGCCTGTCGCGACTGATCGCCGGTGAGGGAGCCCTCGGCCCGAGGTACGGGCCGGGGGCTCCCTCATGCATGCGGTCGTGCGGGGTCGTCAGTGAACACCTCGACGCCGGACCGCGGTGCCCGACAGCGCAATGCCGATACCCGGTGGGAACTGGTTGAAAAGATCAAACCTGGGCAGAACATCGCAAAGTACCATGGTCTGGTGCATGGCATCGCATACGTCGACGTCGGGTCCGGGGGCCGGGTGGCTTTGCCGAGTGGAAGCCCTAGGTGCGCCCTTGGTGTTCGGAGTTTGTTCTCCGAGGGTTCAAAACGGTCGGATAACACTCTGGCGACGTGGGTTCTCTGCTATGTCTACGCGCGTTACGCTGCGGCGGAATCAGCGCCTGGTTTGGGCGCCTGCACAAAGGAGTCACGTTCATGCGCCGGGTGTCCCGAATCGCGGTTGCGGGCGTTGCGACCGCATCCCTCGCCGTTGCCCTCTCCGCCTGTGGCGGCTCGTCCACCGATGCCTCGAGCGGCGGCTCGGCCAAGACCAAGGGCATAGGCCTTGCGTACGACATCGGCGGCAAGGGTGACCAGTCCTTCAACGACGCCGCGTTCGCCGGTTTCCAGAAGGCCGAGAAAGACCTCAAGGTCGGCGGCCGGGACATCGAGCCGCAGGACGGCGAGTCCGACGCCGACAAGGTGCAGCGCCTGGAGCAGCTCGCCAAGTCCGGCTACAACCCGGTGATCGGCGTCGGCTTCGTGTACGCGCCGGCCGTCAAGGAGGTCGCGGCGAAGTACCCGAAGATCACCTTCGGCATCATCGACGACGAGCAGGACAAGGCCGCGAACGTCGCCGACATGGTCTTCCACGAGGAGCAGGCCTCCTACCTCGCGGGTGTCGCGGCGGCGAAGGCCACCAAGAAGGACCACATCGGCTTCGTCGGCGGCGTGGACATCCCGCTGATCCACAAGTTCGAGGCCGGGTACGTCCAGGGCGCCCAGTCGGTCAACCCGAAGATCAAGATCGAGAAGCAGTACCTGACCCAGACGCCCCAGGAGGGTGGCTTCTCCAGCCCCGACAAGGGCAAGGACGCGGCCGAGGGTCAGATCGAGGCGGGCGCGGACGTGATCTACGCCGCCGCGGGTCTGTCGGGTCAGGGCGTCATCCAGTCCGCCGCCTCGCACAAGGTGTGGGCCATCGGCGTCGACTCCGACCAGTACAAGCAGGACGCGCTGGCCAAGTACAAGGACTACATCCTGACTTCGGCCACCAAGGACGTCGCCGGGGCGGTCTACAACCTCGCGAAGTCCGTGGCGGACGGCAAGCCCGCGACCGGCGTCGTCCGCGCCAGCCTCGCCACCGGCGGTGTCGGCCTCGCCGACTCGAACCCGGTGTTCAAGAACAACGCCGACCTGCAGGCCGCGCTGAAGAAGGCCGAGGCGGGTATCAAGGACGGCTCGATCACGGTCAAGACCTCCTGACCCGAGTCCTGATCCCGGCCCAGGTCACGACGTCATCACCAGACGTCGAAACCATGGCCATGGCAACGCTGTAATGGCAGCGTTACGGCCACGGAACGGGGCGTGGGGAGGATGACCTTCCCGTGCCCCGTTCGCGCGGCAGAATGCTCGGATCGGATCGGACCGAAAGCAGTCCGAAAAGAACACCGGTCCGTCCGAGTGCAATTCAAAGCAGGGGCGCTACGCGCGTAGATAGGCCCCTTTTCCAAGGAGAGTGCGCCATCGACGCGTCCAGCAGCCCTCCGCTCACCGCGCAGTCGACCGCGGTCGAGCTGGCGGGGATCACCAAGCGCTTCCCCGGTGTGGTGGCCAACCATGACATCCACCTGACGGTCCGCAAGGGCACGGTCCACGCCCTCGTCGGCGAGAACGGTGCCGGCAAGTCGACGCTGATGAAGATCCTCTACGGCATGCAGAAGCCGGACGAGGGCACGATCAGCGTCGACGGTGAGCAGGTCACCTTCCACAACCCCGCCGACGCCATCGCGCGCGGCATCGGCATGGTCCACCAGCACTTCATGCTCGCCGACAACCTCACCGTCCTGGAGAACGTGGTCCTGGGCAGCGAGAAGCTGTACGGCATCGGCGGGGGCGCCCGTAAGAAGATCAAGGAGATCTCCGACCGGTACGGGCTGAACGTCCGCCCGGACGTCCTGGTCGAGGGCCTCGGTGTCGCCGAGCGCCAGCGCGTGGAGATTCTCAAGGTCCTCTACCGCGGCGCGCGCACCCTGATCCTGGACGAGCCCACCGCCGTACTGGTGCCGCAGGAGGTGGACGCACTCTTCGACAACCTGCGCGAGCTCAAGTCCGAGGGCCTGGCCGTCATCTTCATCTCGCACAAGCTGGGCGAGGTCCTCTCGGTCGCCGACGAGATCACCGTCATCCGGCGCGGTACGACGGTCGGCACGGCCGTCCCCGCCGAGACGACCCCCCGCCAGCTCGCCGAGATGATGGTCGGCAGCGAGCTGCCGACCCCGGAGACCGCCGAGTCCACCGTCACGGACAAGCCGGTCATCCAGGTGGCGGGCCTCACGGTCTTCGCCAGCGGTGCCCCCTCCCTCGGCGAGCTCGCCGAGCCGACGGGCGCCGGTCTGCTCACCGAGGACACCGCCGAGACCGCCGCCACGGTGCGGCGCGTCCTCGACGACGTCACCTTCACCATCCACGCGGGTGAGGTGATGGGCATCGCCGGTGTCGAGGGCAACGGCCAGACCGAGCTCATCGACGCGCTGATCGGCCTCAAGCACGCGGACTCCGGAGCCATCAGCTTCCTCGGCGAGGAGATCACGGGGTGGGCCACCCGCAAGCGCCGTGAGAAGGGCATCGGGTACATCCCCGAGGACCGCCACCGTCACGGCCTGCTGCTGGAGGCCCCGCTCTGGGAGAACCGCATCCTCGGCCATGTCACCGAGGCCCCGAACGCGAAGGGCTTCTGGCTCGACATCAAGGGCGCCCAGGAGGACACCAAGCGGATCGTCGAGGAGTACGACGTCCGCACCCCCGGCATCGACGTCACCGCCGCCTCGCTCTCCGGCGGCAACCAGCAGAAGCTGATCGTCGGCCGCGAGATGAGCCACAAGCCGCGCTTCCTGATCGCCGCCCACCCCACCCGCGGTGTGGATGTCGGCGCGCAGGCCGCGATCTGGGACCAGATCCGCGAGGCGCGCCGCGAGGGCCTGGCCGTGCTGCTGATCTCGGCCGACCTGGACGAGCTGATCGGCCTGTCGGACACCCTGCGGGTGATCTACAACGGCAGGCTCGTGGCGGACGCCGACCCGGCGACCGTCACCCCGGAGGAACTCGGCTCGGCCATGACCGGCGCCGCCTCCGGACACCTGGAGCACGTAGCGGAAAGCGCCGCCCCGGAGGACGAGGCCCGATGAAGAAGTTCGACAAGGAGCGCGTGCTCCTCGCGGTGGCCGGCCCGGTCATCGCGCTCGTCGCGGCGATCGCGCTGACCTCGGTCGTGCTGCTCGCCTCGGGCAAGAGCCCGTTCGAGCCGTACTCCCTGATGCTCCAGCAGGCGACGTACTCCGACACCCAGGTCCTGATCATCAACCAGGCGTCGCTGTACTACATCGCGGCACTCGGTGTGGCCATCGGCTTCCGCATGAACCTGTTCAACATCGGCGTCGACGGCCAGTACCGCCTCGGCGCGATGATGACCGCGGTGGTCGGCGCGCATCTCGCGCTGCCGTCCTTCCTGCAGATCCCGGTGCTCATGCTCGTCGCGATGCTCACCGGCGCCTTCTGGGCCGGTATCGCGGGCGTCCTGAAGGTCACCCGCGGTGTGAGCGAGGTCGTCGCGACGATCATGCTCAACGCGATCGCCACCAGCCTCATCGGCTACCTCACCGCGGAGAACATCTGGGGTGTGCAGGTCGGCAACAACAACACGACCGGCATCATGAAGAAGTCCGGCTGGTTCCCCGGGATCAACCTCGGCGCGGACGTCGGCGAGATCTACGGCATGGTCTTCATCGCGGTCCTCATGGGCGTTCTGTACTGGCTCGTCCTCAACCGCACCCGCTTCGGCTTCGACCTGCGCGCCACCGGCGCCTCCGAGACCGCTGCCGCGGCCTCCGGCGTCAACGCCAAGAAGATGGTGCTCACCGCGATGCTGATCTCCGGCGCGATTGCGGGCTTCTCCGGTCTGCCGCTGCTGCTGGGTGACGCCCACACCTACAGCCTGAGCTTCCCGGCCGGCCTCGGCTTCACCGCCATCGGCATCGCGCTGCTCGGCCGCAACAACCCGGGCGGCATCGCGCTCGCCGCGCTCCTGTGGGCCTTCCTCGACAAGGCGTCCCCCGCGCTCGACTACGCGACCCCGGTGGCGTACGAGAAGGAGATCGCCACGATCATGCAGGGCCTGATCGTCTTCGCGGTCGTCATCTCGTACGAGGCCGTACGTGTCTGGGGCCTGCGCCGACAGCAGAAGCGGGTCGGTGAGGAACTGGCCGCGGCCGCCGCCAACAACAACTCCCCGAAGGAGGTGGCTGCCCGATGAGCACCGCGACCGTCGCCAAGCCGCAGGCGCAGCAGCCCGGCAAGGGCAGCCGCCGATTCTCGCTCCCCGTGCTCCTGCTGATCATCGCGGGCGTACTCATCCTGACCTCGGTCGTCCGCCTGATCACCGGCGCGGACGGCATCACCTCGACCGGACAGATGTCCACGGCGCTGCGTCTCGCGGTGCCGATCGGCCTCGCGGGCCTCGGCGGCCTGTGGTCCGAGCGCGCGGGCGTCGTCAACATCGGCCTCGAAGGCATGATGATCCTCGGCACCTGGTTCGGTGCCTGGGCCGGCTACCAGTGGGGTCCGTGGACCGGTGTCGCCTTCGGCATCATCGGCGGCTGCCTCGGCGGCATCCTGCACGCCATCGCCACGGTGACCTTCAACGTCAACCACATCGTCTCCGGTGTGGCCATCAACATCCTGGCGCTCGGCACCACTCGCTACCTCTCCAAGTTCACCTTCGAGAACGCGCCGCAGGGCTCCTCCAAGCAGTCCCCGCCGATCGACTCGCTCGGCACCTTCGACATCCCAGGGCTGTCCAGCTGGCTGACCACGCTCAACGGCAAGCACTGGTTCCTGATCTCGGACATCGCAGGTCTGCTCGGCGGACTGGTCACCGACCTGTCGCCGCTCACCGTCGTCGCGGTGGCGCTCGTCCCCGCCACCTGGTGGGTGCTGTGGCGCACGGCCTTCGGCCTGCGCCTGCGCTCCTGCGGTGAGAACCCGGTGGCCGCCGAATCCCTCGGCGTCAACGTCTACAAGTACAAGTACATCGCCGTGATCATCTCGGGCGGCTTCGCCGGCCTCGGCGGTGCCTTCCTGTCGATCGTCGCGTCCAACGTGTACCTGGACGGTCAGACGGCCGGCCGCGGATACATCGGTCTCGCCGCGATGATCTTCGGCAACTGGATGCCGGGCGGCCTCGCCCTCGGCGCGGGCCTGTTCGGCTACACCGACAGCCTCAACCTGCGCGGCGGCGGCACCAACGTGCACGCGCTGATCCTGCTCCTCGCGATCCTGCTGGTGTTCGCCGTGGCCTACCTGGCATGGAAGAAGCGAGCCGTGCCCGCGGTCATCACGGCCGTGGTCTCGGCGCTGATGTTCGTCTGGTATCTCGCCACCGACGAGGTTCCGCAGCAGTTCGTGAGCGCCACGCCGTATGTCGTGACCCTGCTCGTGCTCTCGCTGTCCGCGCAGCACCTGCGGATGCCGAAGGCGGACGGCATGCCGTACCGGAGAGGACAGGGCAAGTGACGTCCGTCGGCGCCGGGTCCACGGCCGTCGACTGGGAGGCCCTGCGGGAGCTCGCGCGGGACGCCATGTCCCGGGCGTACGCCCCCTACTCGGGCTTCCCGGTCGGCGTCGCGGCCCTCGTCGACGACGGCCGGACCGTCACCGGCTGCAACGTCGAGAACGCTTCGTACGGGCTCGGTCTGTGCGCCGAGTGCGGTCTGGTCTCCCAGCTGCTGAACACCGGGGGCGGTCGGCTGACGCACTTCACCTGCGTCGACGGACAGGGCGAGATCCTCGTCCCGTGCGGACGCTGCCGCCAGTTGCTGTACGAGTTCGGCGGGGCCGATCTGCTCCTGGAGACCCCGGCCGGAATCCTGCCGCTCTCCGAGATGCTGCCGCAGGCCTTCGGGCCGGAGAATCTCACCAAGTAACGCCTGCGCGGCCCCTCCCGACCACCGGACGATGAACGGCCGGTCGGGAGGGGCCGCGGATTTTCGGAAGTCTTCGGAAGGAAAGCCATGGCCATGGACGCCGTCTCCGTCATCCGCACCAAGCGGGACCGCGCCGAGCTCAGCGACGCGCAGATCGACTGGGTCATCGACGCGTACACCCGCGGCGAGGTCGCCGACTACCAGATGGCCGCCCTCAACATGGCGATCCTGCTCAACGGCATGAACCGCCGTGAGATCGCCCGCTGGACCGCCGCGATGATCGCCTCCGGCGAGCGCATGGAGTTCTCCTCCCTCTCCCGCCCGACCGCCGACAAGCACTCCACGGGCGGCGTCGGCGACAAGATCACCCTTCCGCTGGCGCCGCTGGTCGCCGCGTGCGGCGCGGCGGTCCCGCAGCTGTCCGGACGCGGCCTCGGCCACACCGGCGGCACGCTGGACAAGCTGGAGTCGATCCCCGGCTGGCGCGCCCTGCTGTCGAACGAGGAGATGCTGAACGTCCTCGACACGACCGGTGCGGTCATCTGCGCCGCGGGCGACGGCCTGGCCCCGGCGGACAAGAAGCTCTACGCGCTCCGTGACGTCACGGGCACGGTGGAGGCGATCCCCCTCATCGCCTCCTCCATCATGTCGAAGAAGATCGCGGAGGGCACGGGCTCGCTGGTCCTGGACGTGAAGGTCGGCACCGGCGCCTTCATGAAGACCATCGAGGACGCCCGCGAACTCGCCTCCACGATGGTCGGGTTGGGCACCGACCACGGAGTGAGGACGGTCGCGCTCCTCACGGACATGTCGACCCCGCTGGGCCTGACGGCGGGCAACGCGCTCGAAGTACGGGAGTCGGTGGAGGTCCTGGCGGGCGGCGGTCCGGCCGACGTCGTCGACCTCACCATCGCCCTGGCGCGCGAGATGCTGGACGCGGCGGGCATCAAGGACGCCGACCCGGCGAAGGCCCTCGCGGACGGCTCGGCGATGGACGTCTGGCGCCGCATGATCGCCGCGCAGGGCGGTGACCCGGACGCCGCGCTGCCCACTTCCCGCGAGCAGCACGTGGTGACGGCCCCGTCCTCCGGCGTCCTGACCCGCCTGGACGCCTACGACATCGGCATCGCCGCCTGGCGCCTGGGCGCGGGCCGCGCCCGCAAGGAGGACCCGGTGCAGGCCGCCGCGGGCGTCGAACTGCACGCCAAGCCCGGCGACACCGTCACCGCGGGCCAGCCCCTGCTGACCCTCCACACCGACACCCCCGAGCGCTTCGAGTACGCCCTGGAGTCGGTCGAGGGTTCCTACGACATCGCGGCCGCGGGCACGGACTTCAAGGCCACCCCGGTCGTGCTGGAACGTATCGCCTGACCTGCGCTTTCCTCGTACGGGTGAACGGGATCGGTGGACGTCCGCCGATCCCGTTCGGCATGCTGGACTCGGTGACGCACCGATTGGAGACCGCCAGTGCGACACGAAGTCGCTCCACCCAAGTGGCTGACCCGCAGGAGGAAAGAAGGTCATCCCGCCAGAAGGGGATCTGCCCGCTGTGCGAACAGCCGCTGATCCCCGATGCCGAGTACACACCGGACAACCCCCGCGAGTGGGCCGCGTGGTTCTCGGCATCGATGAAGCCGCTGCACAAGCACCACTTCATCTACCGGCGCGACGGCGGTCCGGACGAGCGGACGAACCTTCGCCTCGTACACGCCAACTGCCATCGCCAGCACCACGCCGGCGATCACAGAAGGGCCAAGCAAGATGACCGACCCGCGTGACTCCAGGGGCCCGCTTGAGCCGGATGCGGTGAACAGCCGCACGTCCGGTTCTGAGGGGGCCGGGGGGCGGCAACGCCCCCCGGCTACCCGACTGAGCGCACTCACCGTCGACCACACGACGGCCAGCGGCCACGAGTGGGACGGCCTTGTCCGGATCTGGGAGGAAACGGACGCACCCGAGGGCTGCAAGGTGGAGATCATCGAGGGGATCGTCACCGTGGCACCACCGCCGTCCAACGCCCACAACGACATTGCGGACAGCGTGCAGCGCCGTCTGTACCAGGTGATCCCCGAGGACTGGGGTATCTACCAGACGCTGGGCACAGCCGTACCGTCCCGCGACGGCCTCTACATCCCCGACATCTCTGTGGCGCCAAAAGCAGTACTACGGGCGGAGGAGGGCAACTACATTCCCGCGGCCGCGGCAGAACTCGTCGTCGAGATCACCTCGAAGTCGAACGCGAGCAATGACCGGATCAAGAAGACCGCGGGCTACGCCCAGGCTGGCGTCCCGCTCTACCTCCTTATCGACAGTTGGGCTCCCGGTGGCCCCACCGTGACTCTCTATGGCGAGCCGCAGGGCGACATCTACCGCGTCCTGTACGCCGGAAAGTTCGGCGACGCGATCACGCTGCCGGAACCCTTCGGCCTCACCCTCGACACCAGTGTGTTCCCCGTCGACTGACGTTCCCGAGCGGTCGGCGCCCCGTTCTGGTGTGCCGACCGCTCGCGTACGCCGGTTCGTCCACCGTCAGCCGAGCACCGCCGCGATCACCACCAGCGCCGGCACCGACAGGATCGTCGACAGCAGGATCGACTCCCGGGCCAGCGTCTCGCCGACCCGGTAGCGCGAGGCGTAGGTGAAGAGGTTCTGGGCGGCCGGCAGTGCCGAGGTGACCACGACGTCGAGCAGCGGCGCCCCGTGCAGCCCGAACAGGCCCACGGCCAGGGCCCAGGCGGCCAGCGGCTGGCCCACCGACTTCAGGGCGACGGACAGCAGCACCGGGTACCGGTCCGCGCCCCGGCCGGGCGGCGTGCTGCCGCACAGCGAGATGCCGAACGCCAGCAGCACCGCGGGCACCGACATGTTGCCGATCAGCGTGAGCGGGTCCATGACCGGTCCCGGCAGCGTCAGACCGGTCGCCGACACCGCGACCCCGGCGAGGGAGCCGACCGCGATGGGATTGCGCAGCGGTGTGATGAGCCGCTGCCACAGCGGGCCTTTCTCACCCTTCCCCGACAGGTCGAGGACGGTGAGCGCGATGGGCGTGACCATGATCTGCTGGAAGAGCAGCACGGGCGCGACGAGCGAGGCGTCCCCCAGCACGTACACCGCGATCGGGATACCGAGGTTGCCCGAGTTGACGTAACTGGAGCAGAGCGCGCCGATCGTCGTCCGGCCCACGCCCCAGCCGCGTACGACCCCGATCGCGACGAAGACACCGGCCGCCGCGGCCGTGCTCATCGCCGTCACCAGGAGACGGCTGGAGAAGATCACCGACAGGTCGGCCCGGGCGAGCGTGGTGAACAGCAGCGCGGGGGAGGCCACGTGGAAGGCGAGCTTCGTCAGCACCTCCCGCCCGTTCTCCCCGAGATAGCCGCGGCGCCCGATGACGTAACCGACCCCGATGACGACGGCGATGACCGCGAAGCCCGTCAGCACCCCTTGCACGGTGCCTCCTTCGAGCGGAGGAGGCCGTCGGGTATCACGGAAGGCGCTGATTCATGGGGCATACACCCAACCCTCTGTGGCGGGAGGGGCGCAGGTCAATGTGATCCTTTGCGGGCGCGCGTCTCGAACGGGTCCGCTCTCCGCGATGAGTTCCGTGCCCCCGGCCGGTCTACTGACCGTGGACGCCACGACACCCGCCGTACTCGTGCTGCCCGGCCCCGTCACCCGTGACCAGGTGCCGAGGCTCTGTGACGATGTACGAGTGCGGCTTGCGGCGACCGGTGCCGGGGTGGTGGTCTGCGATGTCGCGGGCCTTGGTCCCCCCGGCCTGGCCACCGTCGACGCCCTGGCCAGGATGCAGTTGGCCGCCCGCCGGGCCGGGGGCCGCATCCGCCTGCGCGCCCCGGCCCCACCCCTTCTCCTGCTTCTCGATCTAGTCGGACTCCGCTTCGAGCTGGAGGGGGAGGCCGAAGAGCGGGAACCAGCGCTTGGTGTCCAGGAAGCAGTGGAACCCGGTGATGCGGCCGTCTGAGATCTCCAGCGCCTGGATCGCCCAGGCACTGAAGCCGCCCTCCTCCGGATCCGGCTTGTAGTGCGCGAATCCCGGCAGACCGTTGACCGCGACCGGCAGCAGGCGCGAACCCGCGCAGGAGGCACCGAGGGTCGTCATGAAACCGGTGATGTCGCCCGTGCCGCGCAGCCACAGGTCGAACGGCGGCATCGTCATGATCGCGTCCTCGTGGAGCAGCGCGGTCAGCGCCGTCATGTCGTACCCCTCGAACGCCGCGACATAGCGCTCCAGGAGCTTCTGCTGCTCCTCGTCGAGCGGGTCGGAGACGGCGGCCTCGGCGCTGTCGCTCTCGGCGAGGGTCGCGCGGGCCCGCTGCAACGCGCTGTTGACCGAGGCGACCGTCGTCCCGAGCAGTTCGGCGACCTCGGCCGCCTTCCAGGCCAGGACCTCGCGCAGGATGAGCACGGCGCGCTGCTTGGGCGGCAGTTGCTGCAGGGCGGCCATGAAGGCGAGGCGCACCGACTCCTTGGCCACCGCGGCCTCGGCCGGGTCACTGATCGTGGGCAGCACACGCGCGTCGGGCATCGGCTCCAGCCAGACGTTGTCCGGGCGCGGGGAGAGCGCCGCCTGAGCCAGGGGTGAGGGACCACTCAGATCCATCGGACGAGCCCTCCGGTTGCCCGCGTTCAGCATGTCGAGGCAGACGTTGGTGGCGATCCGGTAGAGCCAGGACCGCATCGACGAACGGCCCTCGAACTTGTCGTAGCTCCGCCAGGCGCGGACCATCGTGTCCTGCACCGCGTCCTCCGCCTCGAAGGAGGAGCCGAGCATCCGATAGCAGTACCCGGTCAGCTCGGCCCGGTGCTTCTCCAGCCGGACGTCCAGATCTGTCGTCGTCGCCGTACCGTCGCTCATGGCCAACCCGCCCCTGTGGCTGTTCCCGTCGTACCGTCGCCTCGTTGCGCCAGCACTTCGGAAGCTACCGCAGCCCACTGACAATGGCCCCCGAAGTGGGAAAAAGCGCAGCTCAGACCAATTGCTTCACGGACATGAGCAGATGCCGGTACGCACCGCCCGCTTCAGCCCCGGCGTCGGCCTCCGCTTCGGCCCCGGCAGCCGATTCGGCCGCGCTCAGCAGCGCCCGCTGCCCCGGCCCCAGCAGCTCAAGCCGTACCCGCGACTCCTCGAAGGAGTTCAGGGCGTCCAGCAGATACGCCGGGTTGAAGGCGACGGTGATCTCCGCCGTACCGGTCAGCGCCGCCGGCAGCCGCTGCGAGGCCACGTCGTCGGCGTATCCGGCGCGCAGCAGAACGGATCCCTCGCCGTCACCGGTGAAGTCCAGCCTCACGGGACTGTTCACCTCGGCGACGACGGCGACGCGCCGTACGGCCTCCGCCAGTGCCTCGCGCTCCACCTCCGCGACCGCGGCGTCGGACACCGAGAACAGTGAGCCGTACCGCGGCAGCCGCCCCTCCATCAGCCGCACCGCCGTCCGCATGGACCCGCCCTCGAAGCCGATCATCCCGCCGCCCGCGGGGTCGAGCCCGATGCGCACGTCGCCGGAGCGGGCCAGCGAACGGGCGATCTCGTGCAGCCGACGCGCGGGCAGCAGCGTCTCCACGACGCCGTCGAGGGGGGCCTCGGGTTTCCAGGCCAGGGTGCGCACGGCGTACCGGTAGCGGTCCGAGGCGCAGAGTGTCATCTCCTCGCCGGACAGCCGCAGTTGTACGCCGGTGAGGACCGGCAGCGTGTCGTCGCGCCCGGCCGCGACGGCGACCTGGGACACGGCGGTCGCGAACGCGGCGGCGTCCACGGTGCCGCGCGGCTCGGGCGGCACCGGCAGCGCCGGGTACTCGTCCTTGGGCAGCGTCGACAGACCGAACCGTGTGCCGCCCGCCTCCACCGTGAACCGTGTCCCCTCCAGCGCGCAGCTCACCCGCCCCCGCGGCAGCACCCGGCAGATGTCCAGCAGTCGGCGCCCCAGCACGAGGATCCGGCCGTCCGCCCCCGTCTCGGCATCGATCTCGATCCTCGCCGCCGCCTCGAAGTCGAACCCCGAGATGTCGAGCCGTCCCGGACCGGCCTTCAGCAGCAGCCCGCCCAGCACCGGTACCGGCGAGCGGGTGGGCAGGGTGCGGGCCGCCCAGGCCACCGCCTCGGCGAGGTCGTCGCGA
Organism: Streptomyces sp. NPDC058086; assembly: GCF_042885015.1. Classification (NCBI taxonomy): domain Bacteria; kingdom Bacillati; phylum Actinomycetota; class Actinomycetes; order Kitasatosporales; family Streptomycetaceae; genus Streptomyces; species Streptomyces sp. NPDC058086. The sequence continues at coordinate 27,142 of NZ_JBHVST010000080.1, forward strand.
TCGACGCGGAACTCCATGAAAGATCCCCCTGTTCGGGCCAGTTGACCGGGTGGAGGCTAGGTGCCGCCACTGACAACGGGGTCCGACCAGGGGGAACGTAGGAGCTGGGACGCTCAGTGCGCCAGGGCAGGCTCGCGGCGGGCCTGGGTGCGGGCCGCGTGGGAGCCGAGCAGCGTGATCGTGACGACGCCGAGGACCGCGAACAGTCCGAGTGTCACCGTCCCGGCCCACCCGCCCGCGTGGAAGGCGACCGCGCCGAGCGTGCTGCCCGCGCTGGAGCCGATGTAGTACGCGGACTGGTAGAGGGCCGAGGCCTGGGCGCGGCCCTGCTTGGCGGTGTGGCTGACCGAGGAGGACGCCACCGCGTGGCCCGCGAAGAAGCCCGCGGTGATCAGCACCAGGCCGAGCAGGACGAGGGGGAGGGAGTCGACCAGGGAGAGGAGCAGGCCGGCGGTCGTGGTGCCGCCCGCCAGGTACAGGGAGCCGCGCCGGCCCAGGCGGGCGACCAGCCTGCCCGCCGTGGACGCCGACACCGTACCGACCAGATACACCAGGAAGATCGAGCCGATGATGCCCTGGGGGAGGGAGAACGGGGCCTCGGTCAGGCGGTAGCCGATCACCGTGTAGACCCCGCCGAAGACCATCATGAACAGCGCGCCGATCGCGTACAGCCGGCGCAGCAGCGGGTTCGCGAGGTGGTCACGGACCGTACGGGCCAGTACCCCCGGACGCAGCGAGCCGGGCGTGAAGTGCTTCGGCGCGGGCAGCAGCAGACGGAAGGCGACCGCGCAGGCCACCGCGATGATCCCGATCGTGGCGACGGCCACCCGCCAGCCCCACTCCTGCGCGACCCAGCCGGTGATGACCCGGCCGCTCATGCCGCCGACGCTGTTGCCCGCCACGAAGAGGCCGATCGCCGTGATCAGGGCCTTGGGGCGGACCTCCTCGGCCAGATAGGCCGTCGCGGAGGCCGGAAGCCCCGCCAGGGCCGCGCCCTGCACCGCCCGCAGCGCGACCAGCGCGCCGATCGACGGGGCGAAGGGGACCAGGAGCCCGACCGCCACCGCGACCGCCAGCGACGCCGTCATCAACGTACGCCGTCCGAACCGCTCCGACAGCGCGCTCATCGGAAGGACGAACAGCGCCAGGCCGCCCGTCGCCGCCGACACCGTCCAGCTCGCCTCGCTCGCGCTGACCCCGAAGTCCGTGGAGACGAGCGGGAGGAGGGCCTGCGTGGAGTAGAGGAGCGCGAAGGTCGCCACACCCGCGAGGAAGAGCGCGAAGCTCATACGGCGGTAGCCGGGCCCACCCGGGGTGAGACGGGAGTCGACGGCGGCGGTGGAGGACCTGACGGAGGAGGTGGCGCCCACGGTGGTGGACGCCCCGGTACTGGCGGAAGGCATGCTTCGAAACTAAAGAGCCGCCGCTCATCCGTCCAATGCATGGAATCGCCATAATCGTTCCCATGGCGCATCAGCAAAGGTCACAGGCTCACCTGTCACCGTCCAGTGACACAGAAGACAGTGCGGGCATGTCGAGGTTGCTCGCCCCACGCCTCGCGTACTTCGCCGGGGTCGCCCGCACGGAGCACGTCACGCGTGCCGCGCAGGAGATGCAGGTCCCCCAGTCGACCCTTTCGCGCGCCATGGTCCGGCTCGAACAGGATCTCGGCGTCGATCTGTTCGCACGCCGGGGCCGCACGGTCTCCCTCACCCCCGCGGGCCGTACGTTCCTCTCTTCCGTCGAACGGGCCCTCGCCGAGATCGAGCGCGCCGCCGAGGAGGTGCGCGCGGACGCCGACCCGGCCACCGGTAAGGTCGCGTTCGGCTTCCTGCACACGATGGGATGGGAGACGGTCCCCGGCCTGATCCGCGCCTTCCGCGCCGACCACCCCCGGGTCCGCTTCAGCCTCGTCCAGAACTACGGCGAGGCGATGCTGGAGGGGCTGCGCTCGGGCGAGCTGGACCTGTGCCTCACCTCACCGGTGCCGGACGCGCCCGACCTGGTGGGCCGCCGCCTCGACGAGCAGAAGCTCCGGCTCGTCGTCCCGGCCGACCACCGGCTCGCCGCCCGCAAGCGCATCCGCCTCGCCGAGGCCGCCGACGAGACCTTCGTGACCCTCGAACCCGGCTACGGCATGCGCCGCATCACCGACGACCTCTGCCAGGAGGCCGGCTTCAGGCCCCGGATCGCCTTCGAGGGCGAGGAGGCCGAGACCCTACGGGGCCTGGTGGCCGCCGGCCTCGGAGTCGCCCTCCTGCCACCACCGGCCGTGCCCCGCCCGGGGGTGGTCGAACTGACGGTCACGGCCCCGAGAGCGGTCCGCGAGATCGGGGTGGCATGGCTGGACGGCCACCCGGACACGCCACCGGTGGCGGCCTTCAAGAAGTTCCTGCTGTCGAGGAGGGGCCGCCTGCTGCCGGACCAAGGGGCGGACGCGCCCCGCTTTTAGGGGCGCGAGGAACTGCGCGACCAGCCCCCACCGCGCCGCAGACGAAACACAACCTAGCGACGCAGCGCCCGCCCGAAGCCGGAGGCAAGCGGCATCCGCAACCCCAACGGCGGCGGCGCGGCCAACGCGTCCTCCAGAGGGCGCGACACCCCGTGCCCGAACAACGCCCCCATCACGAAGTCCTCCGCCAGCGCGTGCACTTCGGACCGGTACTGGTGCAACCCGTGCCCGTCGGAGTGGACCTCGAACCGGCAGATGTCCCGGTTGGACTTCTTCGCCCGCGCCGCGAGCCGGAAGGACAACTCCGGGTCGGTGCGCTCGTCGTTGGTGCCGTGCACGATCAGCACGCGCCGCCCGGAGAGCTGCTTCACCGGTTCGGGTGGCGCCGCCACGTCGTCCTCGGGCAGCCAGGGGGCGAGCGCCAGAACGGAGTTGACGGCGGTGTGCCCGGCCGCCCGCAGCGCCGCCCGGCCTCCCATGCCCACACCGGCGAGGCACACCGGTACGTCCCCGTAGCGGCGTACGACCTCGTCGGCGGCCCAGGACGCGTCGCTCGCGAGATGCGCCTCGCTGCCGTTCCAGCCGCGGAAGCGGTAGTGCACGACATGGGTCGCCAGGCCTTCCGCGCCTCCCGCGCGCATGAGCCGGCGGCCGAGCGCGCGTACGGAGGCGGTCGCCAACATCGGGGACGGTCTGCGCGCGGAGACCTCGTCGCCGCCCGGGAGCAGCAGAACCACTCCGCTGACGGCCGTCGGCTCCGGGCCGATCGTCCTCCCAAGCCGGGCCCTGCGAACCGGCGTCGCTTGCTGTGCCATGACAGAACAGTGTCAGAAGTGACCGTGTACGCCACCCGTCCGCCTGGTCACCGTTACGTATCGACGGACGGCGTGACAGGAGATCTACGCGCGTAGGGTCTACAGTGCGAAAATGACGAGCCAGATCCAGAACACCCCGAGCTCGGAACAGATCCGCCGGGCACCCAAGGTCCTGCTGCACGATCACCTCGATGGGGGCCTGCGCCCCGGGACGATCGTGGAACTCGCCCAGGAGACGGGCTATTCCGGGCTCCCCGAGACCGACCCCGACAAACTCGGCGTCTGGTTCCGCGAGGCCGCGGACTCCGGGTCCCTGGAGCGGTACCTGGAGACCTTCGCCCACACCTGTGCCGTCATGCAGACGCGCGAGGCGCTGGTGCGGGTCGCCGCCGAGTGCGCCGAGGACCTCGCCGAGGACGGGGTCGTCTACGCCGAGGTGCGGTACGCGCCGGAACAGCACCTGGAGGCCGGGCTCACCCTCGAAGAGGTCGTCGAGGCGGTCAACGAGGGCTTCCGGGAGGGCGAACGGCGTGCCCGGGAGAACGGCCACCGCATCCGGGTCGGCGCCCTGCTCACCGCCATGCGGCACGCGGCCCGCGCCCTGGAGATCGCCGAACTGGCCAACCGCTACCGCGACCTGGGAGTGGTGGGCTTCGACATCGCGGGCGCCGAGGCGGGCTTCCCGCCCACCCGTCACCTCGACGCCTTCGAGTACCTCAAGCGCGAGAACAACCACTTCACCATCCACGCCGGCGAGGCCTTCGGGCTCCCCTCCATCTGGCAGGCGCTCCAGTGGTGCGGCGCGGACCGGCTCGGCCACGGTGTGCGGATCATCGACGACATCCAGGTCGCGGCGGACGGCTCGGTGAAGCTCGGACGGCTGGCCTCGTACGTCCGTGACAAGCGCGTCCCGTTGGAGCTGTGCCCCAGCTCCAACCTCCAGACCGGCGCCGCCGACTCCTACTCGGAGCACCCGATCGGTCTGCTGCGGCGCCTGCACTTCCGGGCGACCGTGAACACGGACAACCGGCTCATGTCAGGGACGAGCATGTCGCGCGAATTCGAGCATCTGGTCGATGCGTTCGGTTATTCGCTCGATGATATGCAGTGGTTCTCTGTCAATGCTATGAAGTCAGCATTCATTCCTTTCGATGAACGACTAGCGATGATCAATGACGTGATCAAGCCTGGATATGCAGAGCTCAAATCCGAATGGCTGTTCCAGCAGACCGCCTCCACCAGCGGTTCCTTGGAGGAACAGGGCTGATCGAAGGAGCGAAAAGCGGCCGGGTCTTCACCTGTTCTCCATAACTCGGCTGCTTTTTGATGTTTGCGGAGCGTGGCTCTGCGTGTTTACGTTTTTGGACCGCTCACATCCCCGTCACACGGATCCAAGGACGCATTCAATATGAAGCAGTCTGCTGCCAAGACCCTAGGCGTCGCCGCTCTCGGTGCCGCATTCGCCGCCGTCGGCGCGGGCGCCGCGAACGCCGCCCCGGCCGTGCCGGACGCCTCCCAGGCGCTGGGCACCGTCACCCAGACGCTGCCCGCGCAGAACGCCGCGGCGGCGCTCCCGGGTGCGGGAGAGGCGCTCACCCACGGGCAGGGCGCGCTCGGCGCGGGGGTGGCCGCGGCCCAGCCCGCCGTCGCGAAGGTCCTCGCCGACGGACCGGCGGCGCCGCTGGCCGGGCTGCTCGGGGGGCTGCCGCTGCAGGGCCTGCCGACGCACGGTCTGCCGGTGAACGGGCTGCCGCTCGGCTGACGCCTTCCGCTTGTTTCGGCCTTTCGCCTGTACGAACGCCGGTGGGGCGCACCCTGATTGGGGTGCGCCCCACCGGCGTGTCGTGCCGTCGGAGCGGCCGGGGGTCACCAGGCCGTGCGGGCCTTGTCCTCGGAGGGGAACAGGATCCACAGCGCTATGTAGAGCAGGAACTGCGGGCCCGGGAGCAGGCACGAGAGAACGAAGATCACGCGCATCGTGGTCGCGGAGGTGCCGAAGCGCCGCGCCAGCGCTGCGCACACTCCGCCGATCATGCGGCCGTTGGTGGGGCGGGCAAGGGCGGTCATGAGGGCTCCTTCGTGAACCGTGGCTGGACGCCGGGATGTCGGGGCATCGAGGTCTTCTTCGATGTCTTCAACGCTACGGTGACGAAGCGGGCGAAGCGTCGCTCTATGGGGCGATGCCGACCCTGGGAATCGTCGGGGTCCGACCCTGAGCCATGTCCTCCCGGGGGAGGGCCGCGCGGCGCCGGGTCTCGGCCCGGCGGCGGAGCCTGAACCTGGCGGCCGGCACGATCGCGAGATGGGCCAGGGCGACGCCGACCGTGTTGAGCAGCAGGGAGTCGACGTCCACGACCTGGCCGGGGACGCCGGTCTGCAGCAGTTCGATACCCAGCGAGATCAGGGCGCCGGCGGCGACCGTGCGGACGAGGGAGCCGAGCGGGGATGCCGTCAGCTTGCCGCCGGCCATGGGGAGCAGGACGCCCAGCGGGGCGAGCAGGCCGAGGCCCTGACCTATCCGGCGGGCGGCTTCCGCGGGGCCCAGCGCGAGGTCGGCCCTGATGCCGGCGAACGGGCGGAGATTGGCGGGGCTCACCCAGGGGACGTCCAGGGGACGCAGGGTGATCCAGGCGACGAGCGCGAGATGTGCGACGAGGAGGAGAGCTCCTGTCGCACGGACGCGGGTCACGGCGCTGCCGCCGCCTTCGCCTTGACGTTGCACGCCTCCCAAGACGCGGGGGTCGGCAGGATCGGTTCCGGGTTGTCGGTGAGCTTGGGTCTGAGGGGTGAGGGATGCGCCACACGTACGGTGCGGAGCGGGCACGGTTCGGCGTCCGCGGGCCGGTGGGGGCGGGTCGCGCAGTTCCCCGCGCCCCTGAGGCCGGGGCTTCGCCCCGGATCCCCGGCCGCGTGTATGTGTTCGGCTGCCGACCGGTGGGGGTTGACCGCGCAGTTCCCCGCGCCCCTGAAAGCCTGCGCCCCTGAAAGCCCGCACTCCGGCCGGCGTCTTCGGCCCGTCCGGCGTTCGAGGACGAGGAAACAGTTGCGCGAACGATTACGCGCCGGAGATCGGCTTGGACGGCGGGGACTTGGTGGTGGGGTTGGCGCGGACGTCGGTGGGGCACTCGTAGCTGCGCAGTGGGGTGGTGTCGGGGCCGCCGAGGATGACCGAACCGTCGTCCTGCGCCGCGGCGGAGTCGGAGAAGGTGCAGATGATCTGGGCGAGGGCGGCGGAGGTCAGGTTCTGGGGCGGGGTGCTGAGGCGGAGCGCGTCCTCGGGGTCCTTGGGCCGAGGCCCGCTCACCGTCATGCCGCCCCGCACGTCTGTCGTGTAGCCGGCCTGCTGCTCGGGCGTGGAGGGCGTCTCCGCGAGCTCGTCGAGGAGCCCCTGCGCCACCAGAACCCGCCGCGCCCCCTCCGCCGTACCGTCGGGAATCCGCACGGACCGGTCGACCGTCACCAGTTGCCCGGAGCAGATCAGGAAGACCTGGACCGGGATGCCACGGGAGGTCTGGGTGGTGATGTCCGGGCCGGACAGCGCGCACGGTACCCGGGACGGCGCCGGGCCGAAGTCCGTAGGGACCTGGGTGGAGCGGATACCGCAGCCCGCGAGCAGGACGGTGAGGAGGGGGAGGGAGAGAAGGGAGAGGGAGGCGAGAGGCGTCCGCCGACGCCCCTCTCGGCCTCGTACCAAGGTCGTCATCCGGCGCTGCCCTCCGTACCGTTCCCGTTCCCTCCGCGCTCGCGCTCGTCGTCGGCGAGCAGCTCCGACGCGTCCTGTGGGAGGCGGAGCGTGAAGACGGCGCCCCCCTTGGGCGCGTTGGCCGCGGTGATCTCGCCGCCGTGGATGTGCGCGTTCTCCAGGGCGATGGAGAGGCCCAGGCCGCTGCCCTCGGAGCGGGGGCGGGAGGCGCTCGCCTTGTAGAAGCGGTCGAAGACGTGCGGGAGGACGTCCTCGGGGATGCCGGGTCCGTGGTCCTGGACCTCGATGAGAAGGTCGTCGGCCTCTTCGCGGACCGAGACACGGACCGGGCTGCCGCCGTGCTTGAGCGCGTTGCCGATGAGGTTCGCGAGGATCACGTCCAGGCGGCGCGGGTCGAGGCGCGCCATGATGCCGCGCTCGGCGTCCAGGTCGACGGCGTCCAGCCAGGCGCGTGCGTCTATGCACGCGGTGATCTGGTCGGCGATGTCCACGTCGTCGAGGACCAGCCGGGCGGTGCCCGCGTCGAAGCGGGTGACCTCCATGAGGTTCTCGACGAGGTCGTTGAGGCGGCGGGTCTCGCTGACGACCAGCCGGACGGCCGGTTCGATCATCGGGTCGACGCTGCCGGTCTCCGCGTCGAGTTCCTCTTCCAGGATCTCCGTCACGGCGGTGATCGCGGTGAGAGGCGTACGGAGTTCGTGGGACATGTCCGCCACGAAGCGGCGGGAGGCCTCTTCGCGGGCGCTCATGTCGTCCACGCGCTTTTCGAGGGACTCAGCGGTGTGGTTGAACGTACGGGAGAGGTCCGCGAGCTCGTCCGTACCCGAGACGCGCAGCCGAGTGTCGAGCTTGCCCTCGCCCAGGCGGCGGGCCGCGATGCCGAGGCGGTGCACCGGCTTGAGGACCGTCGTCGCGGCGGCCTGGGCGAGCAGCGCCGAGCCGATCAGGGCAAGGCCGGTCGCGATGCCCAGTGACCAGGCCAGTGAGTTGAGGTCCTTGGCCTCGGGCTCCAGGGACTTGAGCATGTAGCCGGTCGTCGTCCCGCCGATCACCTTCGCGCCGCCCACCAGGTACGGCTTGTCGTGGTCGGTGATGCGCTGCCAGTACAGGTGGTAGGTCGACTTGTTGTTCGAGGAGAGCGGCTGCTCCTTGTTCACGGCCTTCTGGAGGGACTTGGGTACGTCGTCCAGCGTGAAGGTGTCCAGCGCGGAGTTGCCGATGACCTTCTTGCCGTTGCCGTCCTGGGCGACGAGGAGCACGCTGAAGCGCTGGCTGCTGTTGGCCATCTGGCCCGCCGTGCGCTGCAGTTCGTCCTGCGCCGGGTGCACCGGCAGCATGCTCGCGTGGTTGCGCATCTCCTGCTGGAAGTCGCGCAGCACCGCGTCCTGCGTACGCGTCAGCACGGCCTCGCGGTTGAGCCAGTACGCGATGCCCGACGCCGACACGGCGGCCGTGAGCGCGACGAGTCCGAACACCACGACCAGCCGCAGTCTCAGGCTCGTGAAGCGCAACCCCGCCAGGATCGCCCGGCGCGCCGCGGCCCAGCCGCGGAGCTCGTCGTGCGGTGGGGTCACTGAGGAGTGTCCAGTCGGTAGCCGACTCCGCGGACCGTACGGATCAGGGTGGGCGAGGACGGAACGTCCTCGATCTTCGCGCGCAGCCGCTGGACACACGCGTCCACCAGCCGCGAGTCGCCCAGGTAGTCGTGCTCCCACACCAGTCGCAGCAACTGCTGGCGGGACAGCGCCTGTCCGGGCCGGCGGCTCAGCTCCAGGAGCAGCCGCAGCTCGGTGGGTGTCAGCTGCAGATCCTCGCCGTTCTTGGTGACCGTCATGGCCGCCCGGTCGATGACGAGGGAACCGAACGTCGCCGAGTCGTTGGCCTCGCGCTCCCCGCGCCGCAGCACGGCCCTGATACGGGCGTCGAGCACCCGCCCCTGCACGGGCTTGACGACATAGTCGTCGGCGCCGGACTCGAGCCCGACCACGACGTCGATGTCGTCGCTGCGCGCGGTCAGCAGAATGATCGGCAGCTGGTCCGTGCGCCGGATGCGCCGGCACACCTCGAACCCGTCGATGCCGGGCAGCATCACGTCCAGCACGATCAGATCCGGCCGCTGCTCACGCAACAGTTTCAGACCGTCCTCGCCGGTGGCAGCGGTGGCCACCCGGTGTCCCTGGCGCGTCAAAGAGAGCTCCAGGGCCGTCCGGATGGCGTCGTCGTCCTCGATCAGCAACAGGGAAGGCACGAACGTCATTCTGGCCCATGGCGAGGGACTCTTTCGACAGTTGGAGCGCTCCCACCCATCTCTCGCACAGAAGGGGGCGCCCGAAGGGCGTCCGCGGAGGCGTACCGCTCTCCTCTGTGACCGCGCTGTGATCGTGCCGTGACGCGCCTGGGGAGGGGCCCTGTGACAGGTCTGTGACAGTCGGCGGACACGGCCATGAAGTGGCCCGGGCAAGCTTTTCGACACAAGCAAGAGAGCAAGACGGCAAGACCGCAACACAGCACGACGGAACGAACCGAAGAACCGGAACTCCACGACGGGGGGCGCGAGATGAACACGCTGCACAGCACCAGCACTAGCGCAGTTGTCACGCGGCTCCACGACGTCAGGGGTTCGGAGAAGTCCGGTGCCGTGAGCGGGCGGGGGTGCGCTCGCGGCACCGGGCGTCAGCACACCACGTACATGACGGTGGTTGACGCCTTCACGGGGGAGAGCGGCGGTAACGGGGGAGCTCACGGGGGAGCCGCGTACAGGGAGGCCACGGGGGAACGTCGCTCGGTGTCGGAGGCGGAGTTCACCGCCTACGTCCAGGAGCGCCGCGCCTCCCTGTACGCAACCGCCTACCACCTGACCGGGGACCGCTTCGAGGCCGAGGACCTGCTGCAGAGCGCGCTGTTCTCGACGTACCGGGCCTGGGACCGGATCAGTGACAAGGCCGCGGTCGGGGGCTACCTCCGCCGCACCATGACCAATCTGCACATCAGCGCGTGGCGTCGCCGCAAGCTGAACGAGTACCCGACCGAGGAACTGCCGGAGACCGCCGGTGACACGGACGCGATGCGCGGCACCGAGCTGCGCGCCGTGCTGTGGCAGGCGCTGGCCCGGCTGCCCGAACTCCAGCGCACCATGCTGGTCCTCCGTTACTACGAGGGCCGCACGGACCCGGAGATCGCGGAGATCCTCGACATCAGTGTCGGCACGGTGAAGTCGAGCATCTGGCGGTCGCTGCGCCGGATGCGCGAGGACGAGGTCCTCAGCTTCGGCCGTGACGAGGAGGAGTCCTTCGGGGAGCTCGTCGCCTGAAGGTCTGTGGGGGGAAGCAGGTAACCGGTTGTACCGGTTGGTACGGGGGAGCAGTACCGGGGGGAAAGAAACCAACGGGGTCGGGGGACCCCTGCGGAGCACGGGGGAACACGGGGGAAACGAGAAAAGGTCCGGGCGGACGGGGGGTCCGCCTGGGCCTCTTTTCGTGTGTGGCCTCTTGACGTGTTTCCGCGAAGGGGCTCGTGACTACGCCGGTGTCGTGCAGCGTCCGGCGCCAGCCGCGGTCAGTCGGCCCAGGGCCTCGGCCTTGTCACAGGGGTGGGCGCCCAGCGCGCTCTGCCGGGCCACGATCGAACGTTCGGCGCGCATCAGGCGCCAGCCGCGGCGCAGCAGGAACGGAACCGACTTGCGGCCCTCCCGCAGATCCCGCAGAAAGCGGCGGCGGAACGTGGTCAGCGGGCCGCGGGACAGACACAGCGCGTCGGCCAGCATCCCCAACTCCCGGCAGCGCTCGACGATCTCGGCGGCGAAGATGCCCTCCGCGATGAACAGCGGCGTCCGACCGATGTGCAGCGCCTCAGCGCCGGTACGGGCGCTCAGCGAGATGTCGTAGACGGGAACGGTCGTACGTCCCGTACGGCACAGCTCCTCGATCGCCGCGACCGCGATGTCCGCGTCCCACGACCGCGGATGGTCCCAGTCGATGTCGGAGCTGCCCTCGACCTGGGGAAGCGTCGGGTCGGTGCCCTCTTTGTAGAAGTCGTCGAGGCGGAGCACGGGAAGCCCGGAGTCGGCCGCGAGAAGGGACTTTCCAGAGCCGGAGGGGCCGCAGAGCAGCACCACACGGGTGGGTATCGGAGGATGGGAACCCAATTCTCTGTACCTTCTGTGACTCGGCCGGGCCACGCCGCGCTTCGGCAGGCCTCCGGAACATTATCCCGAAGGATTATCTGGGTTACGTCCGTATGTCTGTTGACCCGCACAGGGGAATCCGCCGCCATCGCCGCCCGGAACGCCATCCGGGTCAACTACTCTGCGTGCGAATCCTGTTGCTCTCCGCTCGCATTCGTTACGTTCACCGAAGAGGACATCCGATGGCGCGACACGCACACCAGCAGACCCCCCTGGCCCGCACCACCGCGCGGGTCGCCGTCGCGCTCGGGGTGGTCGCCGCCGGTGCGGCCGCCGCCGCGAGTCCGGCCGTCGCGGACACCGCCCCCGCCGTGGATCTGATGCGCACCCAGCCCACCTCGATGGGCAACCTCGACCCGCAGGCGGGGCTGGGGGCCCTGACCGGCACGGTGGGATATGTCACCGGTCCGGTCGCGGGCCTCAAGCCCAACCCGCTCGCCGGCACGGGGGTCGATCCGCTCGACAACGGGGTGGGCACCCAGCTCGCGGACTTCAAGCCGCTGACCTCGCAGGCCCTGACGAGGCCGCTGGCGCAGGCGCAGTCGGTGGGGAGCGTGCCGGTGGCGGGGCAGGCGTTGGGGTTGCTGGGGCGTGCGTGAGTTTCCCCGTGCCCCGGGACGGGGCACGGGGCACGGGGAAACACTCAGTAGGACGAACCGGAGGCGCCGAGCGCGCCCGTCGGGTGCCAGACCGTCTTCGTCTCCAGGAAGGCCGTCAGGCGCTCGATGCCGGGTGTCTGTGAATAATCCACAGGCTGTGGACGGACGACCCGCTTCAGGTTGTCGGCCGCGGCGATCTCCAGCTCCTTCGCCAGTACGTCGTCCGCGCCGGCGAGGTCGATCGCGTTGACGTCCTGGTGCGCGGCGAGGGGAGCGGCGATCTCCGCCGTCTTGCCGGAGAGGACGTTGACGACGCCGCCCGGCAGGTCGGACGTGGCCAGCACCTCGCCCAGCGACAGTGCCGGGAGCGGGGACTTCTCGCTCGCGATCACGATCACCGTGTTGCCGGTCGCGATCACCGGGGCGATCACCGAGACCAGGCCCAGGAAGGACGACTCCTGGGGGGCGAGGACGGTGACGACGCCCGTCGGCTCCGGGGTCGAGAGGTTGAAGAAGGGACCCGCGACCGGGTTGCCGCCGCCCACGACCTGGGCGATCTTGTCGGTCCAGCCCGCGTACCAGACCCAGCGGTCGATCGCCGCGTCGACGACCGCGGCAGCCTTGGACTTCGACAGACCCTCCGCGTCCGCGACCTCACGGACGAACTGGTCCTTGCGGCCCTCCAGCATCTCGGCGACGCGGTAGAGGATCTGACCGCGGTTGTACGCCGTCGCGCCGGACCAGCCGCCGAACGCCTTGCGGGCGGCGACCACCGCGTCACGGGCGTCCTTGCGGGAGGAGAGGGGCGCGTTGGCCAGCCACTTGCCCTTGCCCGCCGCGCCAGCGGCTGATTTCCCTGCCGTCACCTCGTACACCCGGCCGCTCTCGGAACGCGGGAACTTCCCGCCCACGTACAGCTTGTAGGTCTTGAAGACGCTCAGTCGCTGCTGCTCGGTCTTGTCGGTCTTCTCAGACATCGAGGTACGCCTCCAGGCCGTGGCGACCGCCCTCGCGGCCGAAGCCCGACTCCTTGTAACCGCCGAACGGCGAGGTCGGGTCGAACTTGTTGAACGTGTTGGACCAGATGACGCCCGCGCGCAGCTTGCTCGCGACGGCGAGGATCCGGGAGCCCTTCTCGGTCCAGATGCCGGCGGAGAGGCCGTACTGGGAGTTGTTGGCCTTGGCCACGGCTTCGTCGGGGGTCCGGAACGTGAGGACGGACAGGACCGGGCCGAAGATCTCGTCGCGCGCGATGGTGTGCGCCTGGGTGACGTTCGTGAAGAGCGTCGGGGCGAACCAGTAGCCGGAGGAGGGGAGTTCACAGGCCGGGGACCAGCGCTCGGCGCCCTGGGCCTCGCCCTGCTCGACGAGCGAGGTGATACGGGACAGCTGCTCGGCGGAGTTGATCGCGCCGATGTCCGTGTTCTTGTCCAGGGGGTCGCCGAGGCGGAGGGTGGACAGGCGGCGCTTGAGCGAGTCCAGCAGCTCGTCCTGGATCGACTCCTGGACGAGGAGACGGGAGCCCGCGCAGCAGACCTGGCCCTGGTTGAAGAAGATGCCGGTGACGACGCCCTCGACGGCCTGGTCGATGGGCGCGTCGTCGAAGACGATGTTCGCGCCCTTGCCGCCGAGTTCGAGGGTGACCTTCTTGTCCGTGCCCGCGACCTGGCGGGCGATCGCCTTGCCGACGGCGGTGGAGCCGGTGAAGGCCACCTTGTTCACGTCGGGGTGCTCGACGAGCGCGGCGCCCGTGTCGCCGTATCCCGGAAGGATGTTGACGACGCCCTTGGGCAGGCCCGCCTGGCGGCAGATGTCCGCGAAGAACAGGGCGGACAGGGGGGTCGTCTCGGCGGGCTTGAGGACGACCGTGTTGCCGGTCGCCAGCGCCGGGGCGATCTTCCACGCCAGCATCAGGAGGGGGAAGTTCCAGGGGATGACCTGGCCCGCGACGCCCAGGGGGCGAGGGTTGGCGCCGAAGCCGGCGTGGTCGAGCTTGTCGGCCCAGCCCGCGTAGTAGAAGAAGTGCGCGGCGACCAGGGGGAGGTCGGCGTCGCGGGTCTCCTTGATCGGTTTGCCGTTGTCGAGGGTCTCCAGGACGGCGAGCTCGCGGGAGCGCTCCTGGATGATCCGGGCGATGCGGAAGAGGTACTTGGCGCGCTCGGAGCCGGGCAGCGCCGACCACTTCTCGAAGGCCCTGCGGGCGGCCTTCACGGCGCGGTCGACGTCCTCCGCGCCCGCCTGGGCGACCTCGGACAGGACCTCTTCGGTGGAGGGGGAGACGGTCTTGAAGACCTTGCCGTCCGCCGCCTCGGTGAACTCGCCGTCGATGAACAGGCCGTAGGAGGGCGCGATGTCGACGACGGAGCGGGACTCGGGCGCCGGTGCGTACTCGAAAGCGGATGCGGATGCGGATGCCATGGTGATCAGTCCACCGTCACGTAGTCGGGGCCGGAGTAGCGGCCGGTGGCCAGCTTCTGACGCTGCATCAGCAGGTCGTTCAGGAGCGAGGACGCACCGAAGCGGAACCAGTGGTTGTCCAGCCAGTCCGCGCCCGCGGTCTCGTTCACCAGGACCAGGAACTTGATGGCGTCCTTGGTGGTGCGGATGCCGCCGGCGGGCTTCACGCCGACCTGGACGCCGGTCTGGGCGCGGAAGTCGCGGACCGCCTCCAGCATGAGAAGCGTGTTCGCCGGGGTCGCGTTGACGGCGACCTTGCCGGTCGAGGTCTTGATGAAGTCCGCGCCGGCCAGCATGCCGAGCCAGCTCGCGCGGCGGATGTTGTCGTACGTCGAGAGCTCGCCGGTCTCGAAGATGACCTTCAGGCGGGCGCTGGTCCCGCAGGCCTCCTTCACGGCGGTGATCTCGTCGTACACCTTCATGTACTTGCCCGCGAGGAACGCCCCGCGGTCGATGACCATGTCGATCTCGTCGGCACCGGCGGCGACCGCGTCGCGTACGTCGGCGAGCTTCACGTCGAGGGCTGCGCGGCCGGCCGGGAAGGCGGTGGCGACCGAGGCGACCTTCACGCCGGAGCCGGCGACGGCGTCCTTGGCGGTGGCCACCATGTCGGGGTACACGCAGACGGCCGCGGTGGTGGGCGTCGTACGGTCCGTGGGGTCGGGGTGGACCGCCTTGGCGCCGAGCGCCCGGACCTTGCCCGGGGTGTCCGCGCCTTCCAGCGTCGTCAGGTCGACCATCGAGATGGCGAGGTCGATGGCGTACGCCTTCGCGGTCGTCTTGATGGAACGGGTGCCGAGCGAGGCGGCGCGAGCCTCCAGGCCGACCGTGTCGACGCCGGGGAGCCCGTGGAGGAAGCGGCGCAGCGTGCTGTCTGACGCGGTTACGTCGCCGAGTGCGGGTGCAGTGGTGGGCATGGTCACGAGCTGAGCATATCTACGCGCGTAGCGGCTGTACAGCCCTGGGGGTGGGTGTGGGGGAGTGCGCACCGGGCGAGTCTCGCCCCGCCGCCCGTGCCCTCCCCCAAGCTCTCGGCTTCGCTCGAGCAGGCGCCGGGCGAGCCGTGGTTCTCGGGGGCACGGGGAACTGCGCGGACGGCCCCCACTCGCCCGCAGCCGAGCGACCAGGAGTGGCCGGGGGATTCGCGGCGGAGCCCCTCGGACGCCTGGCACTAACGAAGCGGCGGCGTGGGGCGGGGGTGACGGAAGTGTTCAGGGGGCGTCGGGCAGAATCGGGGGCATGACGACCCCGGATGACCAGCCACCCGTGCCGGACGCCTCGCGACCCGAGTCGCAGGACCGGATCTACCGGTCACACGCCGGTATCGCGGGCGGCGTACTGCTGCTCGCCATCACGGGCTGGCTCGGCATCGACGCGCTGGTCTCCGGCCACGGCCGCACCCCCTGGCTGGCACTCGCCGCGCTGATCCTCCTGGTTCCGCTGGTGGCCGCCTTCACCCTGCGCCCCGCGGTCTACGCCAACGAGGACCGACTGCGCGTCCGTAACCCGTTCCGTGTCGTCGTGCTGCCCTGGAGCAAGGTCGCCTCACTGCGCTCCGGGTACTCCAACGAGGTGGTCGACACCGAGGGCACCAAGTTCCAGCTCTGGGCGATCCCCGTCTCCCTGCGTGCCCGCAAGTCCGCGGCCCGACGGCAGGCGCGCAGCGCCGCCGCCGACAGCAGCGGCCGCACCTCCTCGGTGGCGAGCGGGCCCACCCGTTCGCAGGCCGACCAGGTCATGGACGACCTGCGCGAACTCGCCGAGGCCCGGGCGGCCACGGAGGGCGCGCAGGGCGAGGTGAGCGTGCGGTGGGCGTACGAGGTCATGGGTCCCGCGCTCGCGGGGGCCGTGGTCCTGGTGATCCTGCTGGCGGTGGGGTAGCCACCCCGGCTGCCGCACGCAGGCCCCGTATCAGCCCTCGGCTCGTCATGGCTCGGCTCGGCTCGGCTCGGCTCGTCCCGGCCTGTCACGGCGCGCTCGGCCACACCAGCGCCATGTACGCGCTCCAGTACGCCGAACCCAGCAGCGCCGCGGTCAGGGTGAGGGCCCGGAAGCGGGGTGAGGCGCGGGACAGGTGGAGGGCCAGCGGGAGCAGGAGCGGGAAGCCGGGCAGGAGGAAGCGGGCGCGGGGGAAGTAGACGCCGCCGCTGCCCAGCACGATCAGCAGCAGGACGCCGGTGAAGACCAGCAGGGGGAGCGGCTGCCGGTCCCAGGCGCCCAGGGCGAAGAGGACCACGGACACGATCAGTGTGAGCGTCACCATCACCAGGAACAGCTCCGGCGTGGAGTCGTTCGCCAGGACCTCCCGCACACGGCGCAGGGTCTCCGCGCCGCCGTCCCAGTCGTTGTGCCACAGCCGCTGTACGGCGAAGTAGCCGTCCCATCGGCCCAGGCGCACGCCCACCCAGCCGACGTACGCGAGCCAGCCCGCCGGGGCGAGGGCCGCGGCCGCGAGGACGCGCGGCGAGAAGCGGTCCCGCAGGGAGAGCAGGGCTGTGACGGTGACCGCGGCCGCCGCCGCGATCCCCGTCGGGCGGGTCAGGCCCGACAGCGACGCCAGGGTGCCCGCCCAGAGCCAGCGGCCGGTGAGCACCGCGTACAGCGACCAGGCCGCGAACGCCGTGAAGAGGGACTCCGTGTAGCCCATCCACTGGACCAGGCCGACCGGGAGAGCCGCCCACAGGAAGGTCAGCAGCAGGGCCACGCGCCGGCCGTGGAGATGGTGGCCGACGGCGAAGACTCCCCACGCGGCGACGAAGGAGGCGGCGATCGAGATCGCCACGCCCGTCGTGGCGCGCGTACCCGGGGTCAGGACCGCGGCCGCCTTGACCAGGAACGGGTACATCGGGAAGAACGCGAGGTTGTTCGCGTCGTACCGGGTGCCCAGGTGATGGGTGTAACCGTGCTGGGCGATGCCCAGGTACCAGTCCGCGTCCCACTGCGTGGCCAGGATCGGCCACAGGCCGTGGTGTTGATGGTGCGCCCACTGGGCGAGGAACAGCAGACTCACGAGGCGTACGGCCCCGTAGGCGAGGAGGGCGGGGGCCGCCCGGCGCAGATGGGTGCGGAGGGCGCACAGAGTGCCTGTGCTCGCATTCGTGCCCGTACTCGTGCCCGCAACCGTGCCCGTACTTGCGTTCGGGTTCGCGGGGAATTCGCCGGGAGCGTTCCGGGGTGGGGAGGATGTCGGCCGGGAAGCGGTCGAGGACACGCGGCAGCTCCTGGGGCTCGGCGGTGCGCTACCGCCAACCGTTCCTCGGTCGGATGGTGGCGCACCGGAGCGCTGCGTCAACTGCCGGGCGGAAATCACCCGTAAGTGGCTGAGTCCTGGACCTGGGCCCTCGCGGAGGCGTGGGATCCGAGGCGCGGGATCCGAGGCGTGGGATCAGATGCCGGCCGCCGCCGACAGGTCCCGCTTGATCCCCGCGAGCAGCTCGGCGGCCTTCGCGTGAGCCGTGGGCAGCCCGGCGTGCGAGCCGACCGGGACCACGACCTCCAGGTAGCACTTCAGCTTCGGCTCGGTGCCGCTGGGGCGGACGATGACGCGGGCGCCGTCCAGCGTGTAGCGCAGCCCGTCGGTCGGCGGAAGCGTGTCCGTGCCCTTCGTCAGGTCCTCGGACCTGGTGATGGGCAGGCCCGCCAGCTCCGTCGGGGGCTGCTGGCGCAGCCGGTCCATCGCGTTCGCGATGACCGACAGGTCCTCCACGCGGACGGAGAGCTGGTCGGTGGCGTGCAGACCGTGCTCCACGGCGATGTCGTCGAGGAGATCGAGGAGGGTGCGGCTCTCCTCCTTCAGCTCGGAGGCGAGTTCCGTGATGAGCAGGGCCGCCGTGATGCCGTCCTTGTCGCGTACGCCGTCCGGGTCGACGCAGTAACCGAGCGCCTCCTCGTAGCCGTAGCGCAGGCCGCCCACCCGGGCGATCCACTTGAAGCCGGTGAGGGTCTCCTCGTAGGGGAGGCCCGCCTTCTCGGCGATCCGGCCGAGGAGGGAGGAGGAGACGATCGACTCCGCGAAGGTGCCGCGCGCGCCGCGGTTCACCAGGTGCTGGGCGAGCAGCGCGCCGACCTCGTCGCCGCGCAGCATCCGCCAGTCGGCACCGTCGCCGACGGCCACCGCGCAACGGTCCGCGTCCGGGTCGTTGGCGATGATCAGGTCGGGGCCGGTCTCGCGGGCCTTCGCGAAGGCCAGGTCCATCGCGCCGGGCTCTTCCGGGTTGGGGAAGGCGACGGTGGGGAAGTCGGGGTCCGGCTCCGCCTGCTCGGCGACGAGCGCGGGCTCCGGGAAGCCGGCCCGGGCGAAGGCGGCGAGCAGGACGTCCTTGCCGACGCCGTGCATCGCCGTGTAGACGGTGCGGGCGGTGCGGGGGGAGCCCTGGGCGAGGACGGCGTCCGTACGGGCCAGGTAGGCGTTCAGGACGCCCTCGTCGAGGGTCTCCCAGCCGGAGTCCGGGCGGGGGACGTCGGCGAGGCTGCTGACAGCGGCGATCTCGGCGGCGATGTCGGCGTCCGCCGGGGGGACGATCTGCGAACCGTCGCCCAGGTAGACCTTGTAGCCGTTGTCGCGGGGCGGGTTGTGGCTGGCGGTGACCTCCACGCCGGCCGCGGCGCCGAGGTGCCGTATGGCGTACGCCAGGACGGGGGTCGGCAGGGGGCGGGGGAGGACGGCGGCGCGCAGGCCCGCGCCCGTCATCACCGCGGCGGTGTCGCGGGCGAAGTCGGCTGACTTGTGGCGGGCGTCGTAGCCGATGACGACGAGGCCGTCCGTCTCGCCCTGCTTCTTGAGGTACGCGGCCAGGCCGGCGGCGGCGCGGATGACCACCGCGCGGTTCATGCGCATCGGGCCCGCGCCGAGTTCGCCCCGGAGGCCGGCGGTGCCGAACTGGAGGGTGCCGCTGAAGCGTGCGGTGAGCTCGGGGACGTCCTTGGCGGCGATGAGCTCGGCGAGTTCCTCGCGGGTTTCCGGGTCGGGGTCCTCGGCGAGCCACGTCTCGGCCCGTGCGATGAGTTCGTCCTGCACGTCGGGTGAACCTCTCTGTTTGTGCTGCCCTTGGTGTGTACCCGGCCAGGGGTGCCTTCTCTCGCCCCCGCCGCCCCTACCCGTCCCATCCCTGGAGGCTGCGCCCCCAGCCCCCGGGTGCGACGGTCGGCTGCGGGTGGGTGGGGGTTGCTCGCGCAGTTCCTCGCGCCCCTGGGGGCGGGGCTGCGCCCCGAATCCCCGGTCTTGTGTGGTGCTTCGGCTGCCGGCCGGTGGGGGCTGGTCGCGCAGTTCCCCGCGCCCCTACAGGGGCGCTGCGCGCACCCTCCAGCCCGTCCGGCGTTTGAGGACGAGGCCCTTCAGGCCGATGGGGGTCTGGGGGCGGAGCCCCCAGGTCGAGGATGGGACGGGTAGGGGCGGCGGGGGCGATGAGCCCCTACAGGCGGTCCAGGACCTGGGTGAGGAGGGCGCCCATGCGGGTTGCGGAGTCGCGGCCCGCCTGGAGCACCTCCTCGTGGTTGAGGGGCTCGCCCGTCATACCGGCGGCGAGGTTGGTGACGAGGGAGATGCCGAGAACCTCCGCACCGGCCTCACGCGCGGCGATCGCTTCGAGAACCGTCGACATGCCGACAAGGTCCGCGCCGAGGACACGGGCCATCCGGATCTCGGCCGGCGTCTCGTAGTGCGGCCCGGTGAACTGCGCGTAGACGCCCTCCTCCAGGGTGGGGTCGACCTCCTTGCAGAGGGCGCGCAGCCGCGGCGAGTACAGGTCGGTGAGGTCGACGAAGTTCGCCCCGACGATCGGGGACGTCGCCGTCAGGTTGATGTGGTCGCTGATCAGCACCGGCTGGCCGGGGCGCATGTCCGCACGCAGACCACCGCAGCCGTTGGTGAGCACGATGGTCTTGCAGCCCGCGGCGACGGCGGTACGCACGCCGTGCGCGACGGCGGCGACCCCGCGGCCCTCGTAGTAGTGGGTGCGGCCGAGGAAGACCAGGGCCCGCTTGTCACCGACCTTGTACGAGCGGATCTTGCCGCCGTGCCCCTCGACCGCCGGCGGGGGGAACCCGGGCAGCTCGGTGACCTGGAACTCGGCCTCGGGGGTGCCGAGGGCGTCCACGGCCGGAGCCCAGCCGGAGCCCATCACGAGCGCGACGTCGTGGGTCTCGGCGCCCGTGAGCTCCCGCAGGCGGGTGGCGGCGGCGTCGGCGGCGGCGTGGGGGTCGCCCTGGATGTCGTCCGGAAGAAGAGATGCGTTCACGCGCATGAGGGTAGCCGGTCCAGGCCTACGCGCGTAGATGACAGAGGTCACGGTCTTGCGATCGTTGTCTTGTTGTTTCCGACGAAGGGGTGGGAACGGGGTGGACCGGCGTTTCCCACGAGGGGTGTCGTCGGCAGGGGCGCTCGGGGCGCGGGCAGGGCCCCTCAGCAGGGACGCTTGCGCAGCTCCATCACATAGTCGTGGGGCGCGCCCGCAGACTCCGCCGCGTCGGCGATCTCACCGAGGTAGCGCGCGGAGGGGAGTCCGCCCTCGTACCCGTTCAGTACGTACACCCACGCGGGTTCCTCGCCCTCCAGCGTGTGCACCCGTACGCGCATCCGGCGATATATGTCGAGGCCCACGCCCTCCCAGCGGTCCATGGAGTCCTCGTCCAGGGGGGCGATGTCGTACAGCGCCACGAAGACCTGCGAGCGGGGGGCCTCGACGAGGGTCGCCAGCGCGCCTTCCCAGCCCATGTGCTCGCCCCCGAACGTCAGCCGCCAGCCGTTCAGCCAGCCCGTGGCGCGCAGCGGCGAGTGCGGGGCGCGGCGCGTCATGAGCCGCGGGTCGAGATTGCCGGCGTACGCGGCGTAGAGCGACATGAGGTCGAGGGTACGGCAGGGAACACAGGAGCCTCTTGCGTAACAGAACGCATAAGCGCATAACGGATGAGCGCATAACGGAAGGGGCTCGGATACGGGCGGGCGCGGCCCCCGGGCGGAAGCATCTTGAAGCGTGCGGGACAATGGAGTACGTGACTCGGATCGTGATCATCGGTGGCGGACCCGGCGGATATGAGGCGGCGCTGGTTGCCGCCCAGCTCGGCGCGGAGGTGACCGTCGTCGACTGCGACGGTCTGGGCGGGGCGTCGGTGCTCACCGACTGCGTGCCGTCGAAGACCCTTATCGCGACGGCCGAGGTGATGACCACCTTCGACTCGTCGTACGAGGAGCTGGGGATCATCGTCGCCGACGACACCCCACCTATGGAGCAGGCGGCCCGGGTCGTCGGTGTCGACCTCGGGAAGGTCAACCGGCGTGTGAAGCGGCTCGCGCTCGCGCAGTCGCACGACATCACGGCCTCCGTGACGCGGGCCGGCGCGCGCGTGCTGCGCGGGCGTGGACGACTGGAGGGCATGCAGGCCCTGGACGGTTCGCGCAAGGTCGTCGTACGGGCCGTGGACGGGACCGAGGAGACGCTTGTCGCCGACGCGGTGCTGATCGCCACCGGCGGGCATCCGCGTGAGCTGCCCGACGCGCAGCCGGACGGCGAGCGGATTCTGAACTGGACCCAGGTCTACGACCTCGACGAGCTCCCGGAGGAGCTCATCGTCGTCGGTTCCGGTGTCACCGGTGCCGAGTTCGCCGGCGCCTACCAGGCGCTCGGGTCGCGCGTCACGCTCGTCTCCAGCCGCGACCGCGTGCTGCCGGGCGAGGACCCGGACGCCGCCGCCGTGCTGGAGGACGTGTTCCGGCGCCGTGGCATGAACGTCATGGCCCGCTCCCGCGCCGAGTCCGCCAAGCGGGTCGGCGACCGGGTCGAGGTCACGCTCTCCGACGGCCGGGTCATCAGCGGCTCGCACTGTCTGATGGCCGTCGGCGCCATCCCGAACAGCAGCGGAATGGGTCTGGAGGAGGCCGGGGTCCGGGTCAGGGACTCCGGGCACATCTGGACCGACAAGGTCTCCAGGACCACCGCCCCGGGCGTGTACGCCGCCGGTGACGTGACCGGCGTCTTCGCCCTCGCCTCCGTCGCGGCGATGCAGGGACGTATCGCCATGTACCACTTCCTGGGCGACGCGGTCGCTCCGCTGAACCTGAAGACGGTCTCGTCCAACGTCTTCACCGACCCCGAGATCGCCACTGTCGGCTACACGCAGGCCGACGTGGACGCGGGCAAGATCGACGCCCGGGTCGTCAAGCTGCCCCTGCTGCGCAACCCGCGCGCCAAGATGCAGGGCATCAGGGACGGCTTCGTCAAGATCTTCTGCCGCCCCGGCACCGGGATCATCGTCGGTGGCGTGGTCGTCGCGCCACGCGCCTCGGAACTGATCCATCCCATCTCGATCGCGGTCGACAACAATCTGACGGTCGAACAGATCGCGAACGCGTTCACCGTGTACCCCTCCCTTTCGGGCTCGATCGCCGAGGTCGCACGGCAGTTGCACACCCGCAAGGCGGGTGACGGAGGCTGACGTCCCACCCCGACTTCCCGCTGGTCACGGGGAGTTGTCGACCATTCGTACGGCATAGGCGGAGCGGGTAGGCGCGTATACCACTTCACGTACTGCCATGCGAACAACTTCTGTTATTCGGCGCAAACTGCTGAAAGCAGACGGTCGTTGGGGTTACTGTCAGTTTCGTGTTCGCTGCAGAACGTCGCCAATTGATCCTCGAAATGGTGCGAGCGAACGGGGCCGTGTCGCTCCGTGAGCTCGCCCGCGTCGTCCAGACCTCCGAAGTGACCGTACGGCGGGACGTGCGCGCACTGGAGGCAGAAGGACTCCTCGACCGCCGGCATGGCGGTGCGGTATTGCCGGGCGGGTTCACGCGGGAGTCCGGCTTTCCGCAGAAATCGCATCTCGCGACCGCCGAGAAGACGGCTATCGCCGATCTCGCCGCGGGTCTCGTCGAAGAGGGCGAGGCCATCGTGGTGGGCGCGGGCACCACGACGCAGGAGCTGGCTCGCCGGCTCGCGCGGGTCCCCGGGCTGACCGTCGTCACCAACTCCCTGCTGGTGGCGCAGGCGCTGGCCCATGCCAACCGCGTCGAGGTCGTGATGACCGGCGGCACCCTGCGCGGTTCCAACTACGCCCTGGTCGGCAGCGGTGCCGAGCAGTCCCTCCAGGGGCTGCGGGTCTCGCGGGCCTTCCTCTCCGGCAGTGGGCTCACCGCCGAGCGCGGCCTGTCCACCTCCAACATGCTGTCGGCGTCCGTCGACCGCGCGCTGGTGCAGGCCGCCGGGGAGGTCGTCGTCCTCGCCGACCACACCAAGCTCGGCACCGACACCATGTTCCAGACCGTGCCGACCGATCTGATCACCCGCCTGGTCACGGACGAGCCGCCCACGCACGACGACCGCGCGGTCACCGAACTGCAGGCCCTGGCCGACCAGGGCGTACAGATCGCGGTGGCCGGGCAGGCGGGCGGCGGTGCGGGAGGGGATACGGTCCCGACGGGGCGCCAGCCGCGCCGGGACATGCCCCTCCCCGGTCCGCGCCGCGGCCAGGTGCCGGGTGCGGGACCGCAGTTGCGCAGCGCCACCGTCCTGGGGGAGCAGTCCCCGGGAGAGCGGGCGCGAGTGGCGGATTTGCGCCGCCGCTGACCGACTCGACCGGCGTGCACCCCCATGGGCCGTATGGCGTACGCCGGGCGCCCTCCACTCGGCCGTCCCCCGGCCGCGATACGGGGAAGCGGCGCAGCTCACGGCACACGAGTACGGTTTGTCCGTATGTGCCCCGGCTTGCGACGGCTCCTTGTCCACCCGCAACCTGTCCCTGACACGGCGACGGGAGGCGGTGACGTACAGGTGAACGACGGATCGCGCCGTTCGCACCAGCGACGGATGCGGTACGTCGTCCTGGGGAGCCGGCCCGCCCGCGGAGCGGGGGCGGTCGCACGGGCCCGTACGGCGGGGACGGCGATCCGGCGTGCCGCGGAGCGCGACGACGTGCCGGTGAACCAGGGGCTGCGGGTGGCCGCGGCGTACGCATGGCGGCTGCTGGTGCTCGGGGTGGCCGTGTACGCGGCCTTCAAGGTTCTGGGCCGGTTGCAGCTCGTCGCCGTGGCGCTGTTCCTCGCACTGGTGGTCACCTCGGTGCTGCGTCCCCTGGCCGATCTGCTGGCGCGGCGCATGCCCCGGCCCCTGGCCGTCGTGGTGAGCGTGATGGGCAGCCTGGTGCTGATACTCGGGCTGCTGGCGCTGGTCGGCAGCCTGGTCGCGGGCGAGTCGGACCAGTTGGGGCAGGAGTTCGCCGGGGGTATCGGGCGGATCCAGCGGTGGCTGGAGGGCCCTCCCTTCCGTGTCCGCCACACCGTGCTGTCGAACCTTCAGGGCAAGGTGACGACGTACGTCAAGGAGCACCGCTCCACACTGATCAGCAGCGCGCTCAGCGGTGCCGGGCGGGCGGTGGAGGTGCTGACCGGAGCGGTGCTCGCGCTGTTCTGCTCGCTGTTCTTCATCCACTCCGGGGACAGGTTCTGGCACTGGTTCCAGGGCCTGCTGCCCGAGAGCGCCCGGGATCCCTGGAGCCGCGCGGGACGGGTCGCGTGGCGGACCTTCGCCGGGTACACCCGCGGCATCATCATCGTGGCCGCCACCAACGCCGTACTGGTCGGGATCGCCCTGTTCGCGCTGCGCGTGCCGCTGGCCCTGCCGCTGACCCTGCTGGAGTTCTTCGCCGCCTTCATCCCGCTGTTGGGCTCGCCCATCGCGCTGGCCGTGGCCACGGTCGTCGCGCTGGCCTCACGGGGGCCGGTCATCGCGCTCGTGGTGCTCGCCCTGATCGTGGTCGTCGGCCAGATCGAGGGCCATGTCCTGCACCCGCTCGTGCTGAGCTGGGCGGTCCGGCTGCACCCGGTGGTCGTGGCCCTGTCCGTCATCTCGGGCGGCATCCTCGCCGGTGTGATCGGCGCGGTCGTGGCCGTCCCGATGGTGTCGGTGGCCTGGTCCGTGATCAGCGAGATGCGGGCCCGGCCCGAGCCGGACCATCCCGGCCGCTCACCCGGCTGAGGCGACGAATTCCGCGGCCCGCCACCGGGAGGGACGGTCCGCGGGTCGCCGCCGGGGAAGAGGATCCCCGGCCCGTCACCAAAAACGCCGAAGCGCCCGTCGGACCGATTGCTCGGTCCGACGGGCGCTTTGGATGTCGTACGACGGTGTCGTCAGTCCTTGATCTCGCAGATCGCGGCGCCGGAGGTGATGGACGCGCCGACCTCCGCGCTCAGGCCCTTGATGGTGCCGGAGCGGTGGGCGTTGAGGGGCTGTTCCATCTTCATGGCCTCCAGGACGACGACGAGGTCGCCCTCCTTGACCTCCTGGCCCTCCTCGACCGCGACCTTGACGATCGTGCCCTGCATGGGCGAGGCGAGCGTGTCGCCGGAGGCGACCGGGCCGGACTTCTTGGCGGCGCGGCGCTTGGGCTTGGCGCCGGCGGCGAGGCCGGTGCGGGCCAGTGACATGCCCAGCGAGGACGGCAGCGAGACCTCCAGGCGCTTGCCACCGACCTCGACGACCACCGTCTCGCGGCCCGGCTCCTCGTCGGTCTCGGTGTCCGCGGGAGCCGTGAACGCGGGGATCTCGTTGGCGAACTCGGTCTCGATCCAGCGGGTGTGGACCGTGAACGGGTCGGCGGAGCCGGTCAGTTCGGGGGCGAACGCCGGGTCCTGGACCACCGCGCGGTGGAACGGGATGGCGGTCGCCATGCCCTCGACCTGGAACTCCTCCAGGGCGCGGGCGGCGCGCTGGAGCGCCTGCTCGCGGGTGGCGCCGGTGACGATCAGCTTGGCGAGCAGGGAGTCCCAGGCCGGGCCGATGACACTGCCGGACTCGACGCCCGCGTCCAGGCGCACGCCCGGACCCGACGGCGGGGCGAACAGCGTCACCGTGCCGGGGGCGGGCAGGAAGTTGCGTCCCGGGTCTTCGCCGTTGATGCGGAACTCGAAGGAGTGGCCGCGCAGGACGGGGTCGCCGTAGCCGAGTGCTTCGCCGTCGGCGATGCGGAACATCTC